>VGIE01000670.1 GCA_016867955.1 Betaproteobacteria bacterium | reverse complement strand
GCGCGTCGGAAAGGTGATGAGAGAGAGTTCGGACAACGGCGTCGAATCCTGCTTCTCCGGGGGGCGCAGGATCGTGAAGTGCACCAAGTCGACCGCAGGGTCCGACTTGAGGAAGGTGCGCCAGGTGCGTTCGCCCGGGTGCGGCTCGCCGGAGATCAACAGCACGCGCAGCCGGTCGCGCACGCCGTTCAACGTCACCACGGCGCGGTTGTTCTCGGCCGTCAGTTCCTTCGCACCCGGCTGGGCCTCAAGCTCGATGATGGCTGGCCCCGCGCGTTCGAGCGTGATTTCGGCCTCCGCCTCCACGTTTGGTTGCACGGTCATGGTCGTGAGCGCTTGGCCGTCGCGCCGGATGGCGACGCGCACCGCGCCGGTGGCGCCCGGGTCCTCCACGCGAAACTTGAGGCGGAACGGGCGGCCCACGATGGCGAAGCCGGTCGTGCTCGGCATGGCCAGGCGCCGGTCCTTTTCGTCCTTGGCGCCGGTCAGCAGCACGTGGAGCGGCGCCTCCAGGAACAACGAGGCGGCCGCCGAGGCGTCGTGCACCTGGCCGTCGGTGATCATGATGACGCCGCTCAGGCGTTGGCGCGGCACGTCCGACAGCGTGCGCTGAAGCGCCTCGAACAGGCGCGTGCCGGTGTCCTCCACGTCCTCGGCCGCGCGCGCGCCCGCGCGCACCACGCGCAGCTCCACATCGGGCGCGTCGGACAGGCGCTCCTCGACATGGCGCAGCGCGGCTTCCGTCAAGGCGCGCCGCTCGCCCAAGGCTTGGCTCGGCGATTCATCGACGACCACGACCGCCACGTCGCGCTGGGGTTCGCGTTCCTCGACCACGAGCGAGGGGTTGAGGAGCGCGGCAACGAGGCCGCCCGCGGCGAGCAATCGCCAGACCATGCCGGGCGCGCGGCGCCAGGCGCCGAAGGCAAGGCCCACCAGCATGAGACCGCCCACCGCGGCCAAGAACTGCCACGGCGCCAAGGGCGACCAGACGAGGGCCGAATGCTCGATCATCGGTCGAGGCGTTCCATGATGAAGCGCATGTGCACCTGGTCGAGCTTGTAGTTCCCCGTCAGCGCGTACATCACGATATTGACGCCGAAGCGGTACGCCACCTCGCGCTGCTTCTCGCCGCCGGGCACGACGGGGAATTGGGGCCGGCCCTGTTCGTCCATCGCCCAGGCGCCCGCCCAATCATGGGCCCCCACGACGACGGCGGACACGGACTCGCCTTGGCTCGCCGGCTTGTCCTCCACCCAGACCCGGCCTCCGGTCCAACGGCCCGGGAAGTCCGGCAGCAAATAGAACGACCGGGTGAGGACGTGATCCACCGGCACCGGCACCAGCGGCGCCAGGTTGAGCCGGCCCAGAAGCCGCTGGAGCGCCCGGGTGCTGCTGTCGGCCGCCTCGCCGAAGCTCATGCCGGTCGTCTGCTGGTCCTGGGTATCGAACAGGATGAGCCCCCCGTTCCGAATGTACGCGTACACTTTCTGGGCCGTGCTCGG
>VGIE01000669.1 GCA_016867955.1 Betaproteobacteria bacterium | reverse complement strand
GACAGCCCGACGATGTCGACGCGATGCGCGCGAGCGGCCAGGACAATGTCGCTGGCCGGCGTCTCCGGTCCGAGAGAAAGGCACTCCGCGCCTTCTACGGCGAGGCAGGCCTGCGCCATCAACAGGCCGAGCTGGTGCTGCTCGCCCGGCAGCGTGGTCAGCAGCAGGCGCGGGTCGCGGGTCGCCCGCGTCAGCCCGCCCAGCGCCTGACGCAACACGTGCTGCGCCTGTTCAGAGTAGAGGTGCTCCTCGAAGATCTCGAGCTCGCCCAACGCCCAGACTTCCCCCACCTGAAGGTTCAGGGGTGCGATGACCTCGACGACAAAGCGCTGCAGTCCAAGACGCAGCAGGTCCTGCGCCAGACGCTGCTGCAGGTCCGCAGGCTGCCGCGCCTTGATCAACTGCAGGTAACCGGCGATCGGCTCGGGCATCGCGCGCGCACGCCTGCCACGCTCGACCCGCGTCGCGCCGAAACTGGCCGACAACTCGGCGAGCGACCGATTCACCAGCTTGCCCGGCCGCAGCCCGCGGTCCATCAGCCGGCGGATCACCCGCAGCTTTTCCACCTGTTCGGCCGGATAGACGCGCTCGCCCCCGGCATCGCGCAGCGGCTTCGGAAACCCGTAACGCCGCTCCCAGACACGCAGGGTGTCCTTGCCCAGCCCCGTCTCGCGCTCGACTACTGCAATGGCGGCGAGCTGCACCCGACCGACCTCCCTGGCCTTCCTATTTGTCATGGACAATTCACCCATCTGGCATTGACCGCATGGCTATGTTAGTACGGTAATGATGAAAATGTTGGGAAAAGTGTAATACCTTGTCTAGGACAAATAGACTCACCCGGCGTTCGCGGGGCCAGCCATACGCCGCCGCGGAGAGCTGCGGCGTGCCTGGGCGAGGCGTTCGCGCAGCAACCGGATCGGCGACGCAGTTGCTGCCGGCACCGCCCTGCCCCACCCTGCAGGCCACTCACGGCCGCACCGCTGCCTGTTTGTCTCGTACAATCAGACCATTACAACAAGCGGTGCACGACCGCCCGACTGGGCACGATACGGCGCCACCCCGCGGCGGTTCCCGAACCCCACCGCCATTCGCATCCGCACCATCAGGAGATTCAGCATGGCCAGACTGGGCATGATCGTCGACGCGGACGGGCATTACGCCGAGGTTCCATCGGCGTGGGCATCGAAGCTTCCGCTCAAGCGGCGCAAGGCAGCGCCGAGGATCGCCGTCGAGCGCGATGGCCGCGAGCGCTTCACCGTCGGCGACCTGTGGGTGATGCCCTCAAGCGGCGGAAAGAAATCCACCAACCAGATGGGCAACATGGGCATCGGCGACGGCCTGAATCCGCGCATCCGCAACTCGCGAAAACCCATCATCCAGGGACGCAGGCTGGCGCAGGCCCACCCGGGCGCGAGCGACGGCCGGGCACGCCTGAAGTTCATGGACGACGAGGGCATCAGCGTCAGCGTGCTCTATCCGACGCTCGGCCTTGCTTGCATTCCCGGCA
>VGIE01000668.1 GCA_016867955.1 Betaproteobacteria bacterium | reverse complement strand
AGCCCCGCTCGAACGGCAGCACGTCCTTATTACCCGCCCGCCACACGTGCGCGCCACCCACCTCGCCCTGCTCATAGGCCCACTCCGCGACCTGGCGTGACCGCCCGGCGTCGTGGGGCAAACACGCGGCGGCGAACTGCTCGGCGAGAGCGTCCGAGTGGTCTAGGTTCTGCTCGCGCCAGTGACGCAGGTGGTCGGGGTGGGCCAGGTAGTCGCGCTTGGCGCCGTTGCAAGTCCGGCACGCGAAGACGAAGTTGTGGCCGAGGTCGACCGGGTAGCGCGACCAGGCGACGAAGTGATCCACCTCGCCCGCACCCTGCACCCGCCCCGCGCAATAGAAGCAGCGGCCGGACTGGTGGTCGCGCAGGATGGTGCCGAACCCATCGAGAGCGGCCCGGTCGGACCCGAAAAGGAAATCAGCAAGGCTGCCCGTCGCGCCCAGCACCTTGTGGTTCGTGGCGATGCGCCGCACCTGAGCGACCCACGCGCCGCGCACCAGATGCGTGACGAGGCCGTGAAATTGCCGGAGGCCCGCAGCCGCCTCGGGCAGCAGCCGAATGCTGTCGTCGCGCTGGCGGTATTCGCTCTTCTGGTAGAGGAACTCCACGGGCTTGCGGCCGATCACCTGCAGCTTCCACAACGGCATCACGCGGACGACTTTCGCCGTCTTCCGCCGCAGTTCGTCCCACTGCTGCGTATCGGCGCGGGCCGCGGCGATGAGCCCATCGTGGCGCTGCCGGGTATCGGCGAGCTCGCGGATGATCGCCGCCTGTTTGCCGGTGTTCTGCCGCAGGATCGCGGCCGGTGCCTTGTCTTGCGGTGCGCGGAACGGCAGCGCCTGGCGCCAGTAGTACTCGAGGAACTTCTCCGCGATCGCCGCGATTGGCAGGCGCAGGCCGCCATCCGGGTCGGGGGGTCGCTCGACAGCGAGGTCCGCCAGTGCCTGCAACAGCGCGTACTTGTAGGTGGCGGAGAACTGCCCCTCGTCGAGCAGGCGCTGCAACTGGCGCAGCAGCTGGAGATCCGAGCGGTCGGTCACCCGTAGGGCCCCTGGCCGGGAATCACGGCCCGGATGCCGCCGCGAGGCTCGGGGTTGTCCCCCGCGTAGCGCGGAATGACGTGCATGTGCAGGTGGAACACCGTCTGCCCGGCGACCTCTCCCGCATTGAACCCCACGTTGTAACCCTCGGGCTGGTGCCGCGCCTCGATCTCCGCGCGCGCCGCGCTGATCGCGTCGAGCAGCGCCGCCTGCTCAGCCGGCGTGGCGTCGAACCAGCTCGCGACGTGGCGGCGCGTCACCAGCAAGGCGTGGCCGGGCGAGACGGGAAAGGCATCCCACAGGCCGCGCACCAGCGGCTCGTCGAGGAAGACGCGGCCGGGCTCGATCGCGCAGAACGGGCAGGCGGCGCCCACCCCCCTCACTCCACCACCGGATAACAAGCATCCCCCCACAGCGTTTCCGGGTGATCCATCATCACCGTGATCACGAGCGGCACCAGCTGCGCCATAAGCGCAT
>VGIE01000667.1 GCA_016867955.1 Betaproteobacteria bacterium | reverse complement strand
CCCATGAGGACAAGCCCGGGGCGAAGGGGGGCGTTCGCAAGAGCAACATCACCGACAACGAATCGGCGAAGATGAAGACTTCCAAGGGAGTCATTCAGGGCTACAACGGCGTGACCTGCCCAGGGATCTTCGGACCAGTAGTTACTTGAGGACGGCCCCCGGGTTGGTGGAATCGTAACGCGTCTTGAACTCGATCGGTGTAAGGTCCTGCAGACTCGAGTGAGGACGGACATGGTTGTAGTGACGACGCCAGGTTTCAATGACGACGCGGGCTTCCTCGCGGCTCCTGAACCATTCGAGAGACAGGCACTCGTCACGGAACTTGCCGTTGAAGCTCTCGTCGGCGCCGTTCTGCCAGGGTTTGCCGGGGTCGTTCAGCGCCATATCGATCTTCTGGTCTGCCAGCTACTCCAGGATTGCCCGGCTGACGAACTCCGGGCCGTTGTCCGAGCGCAGATGGCGCGGGGCTCCACGCTCGGAGATCAGCCGCGTGAGCACCTCGATGACGCGCCTGGAGCGGATGGATCCGGCCACGTCGATTGCCAGGCACTCCCGGGTGAACTCATCGATCACGGTCAGGCATTTGAGCTGCTGTCCGTTGGCGCAGGCGTCGAACACGAAGTCGTACGCCCAGACCTGATTGGGACCGAATGCGGGCACCGGCCTGGGGCGTGAGCTCGCCACGCGCCGGCGGGGCCGCCTGCGCGGCAGCTGCAGCCCGGCCAAGCGCCAGAGGCGGTGCGCTCGGTGCCGGCTCATGCCATGGCCTTCTCGTCTCAGGAACACGCGAATCCTCCGGTAACCGTAACGCGGGTACTGCGCTGACAGGCGCTTCATCGCCTCCAGGCTCGGGGCATCGCGCTCGGCGCGCACCGATACATAGCCCAGCCCCGAGCGGGCGATTTCGATCAGCTCGCAGGCACGCCGCTTTGACAGACCGCGCTCGCAAGCGAGCGCGACCTGCTCGCGCCGTGCCTGCGAGCTCACCACTTTCGGCGGCTGATCTCCTTCATCACGTCGATCTCAAGATCGCGCTAGGCAACGAGCTTCTTGAGCTTCGCGTTCTCGGCTTCGAGTTGCCGCAGGCGTTTGACGTCCGCGGGCTGCAGCTCCCCGAAACGGCGCCTCCAGGTGTAGATCGCCTGGGCACTGACCTTGTGCTTCTTGGCGACCTCGGGGACGGGCGAGCGGTCGGCCTCCCGCAGGATCGCGACCATCTGCTCTTCGGTGAAACGACTCTTCTTCATGGACTCCTCGCTGGTGAGCGGGAGCCATTCTCTCAAGTTACGATTGGTCCAAAGAACCTGGGCAGGTCAGATAGCCATCTCGGTCTACGTGCTCGTGGCAATCGTTCGCAAACGGCTCAAGCTGTCGGCGAGCCTGTATGAAATCCTACAGATCTTGAGCCTAACCATGTTCGAGCGAACCCCTTTGGATCAGCTACTTACTTTGTCCACGTCGGAGCACATCACCGTCACTCCGGCCAATCAGTTGAATTTGTTCGAGTAACGTTGGGACA
>VGIE01000666.1 GCA_016867955.1 Betaproteobacteria bacterium | reverse complement strand
GCCGATGCCGGCGACGCCGCCGCTGCGCGCATCATCCTGGAGCGCGCTTAGTCGGCCCCGGGTGCGCCGACGACAGCCGCCGCTGCAGGAAGCCGCGCCGCGCTCCTCGAGGCGCGCCTGCAGGCGCTTCAGGCGGCGCCGCCCGCGTAGCGTTGCCCCGGAGCAGAACCGAAAGCCGTCCATGCCGCTCGTGCAACTGACACAAACCAGCCTCGCCTATGGCCATGTGCCGCTGCTCGACCACGTCGACCTGGTCATCGAGCCCGGCCAGCGCATCGGCCTGATCGGGCGCAACGGTACCGGCAAGTCCAGCCTGCTGCGCGTGATTGCCGGTGTGGCCGCGGCCGACGACGGCAAGGTCTGGCGTGCACCGGACCTGGAGCTGGCCAGCGTGGCGCGGGAGCCCGACCTCGATCCGGCGCGCACCGTCTTCGAGTCGGTGGCCGAGGGACTCGGCCGGGCCACGCGGCTGCTGGTGGAGTACCACGAGGTGACGCACGCGCTGACCGCGGCGCCGGACGACGCGGCGCTGATGAAGCGCCTGCACTAACTGCAGGAGGCGCTGGAGTCGGGCGACGGCTGGACGCTGCAGCACCGCGTGTCGACGACCCTGTCGCGCATGCAACTGGATGAGGATCGCCGCATCGCCGAACTGTCGGGCGGGCAGAAAAAGCGTGTAGCGCTGGCGCGGGCGCTGGTGCTCGAGCCGGACCTGCTGCTCCTTGACGAGCCCACCAACCACCTGGATCTCGCCGGGATCAAACGGCTGGAGGAGGTGCTGCGGGCCTTCCAGGGCAGCGTGCTCTTCGTCACCCATGACCGGCGCTTCCTCGACAACGTGGCGACGAAGATCCTCTAACTCGACCGCGGCATCGCCACGGAATACCCCGGCAACTTCGCCGCCTACTCGCAGGTGAAGGCCGAGGCGCTGGAGGCGGAGGCGACGCGGCAGCGAAAGTTCGACAAGGTGCTGGCGCAGGAGGAGGCGTAGATACGCAAGGGCATCGAGGCGCGGCGAACGCGCAATGAAGGCCGCGTGCGGCGCGCCGCGAGCGCGCCGGCAAGGCGGAACTGGCGGTGGCGGCGGGCGCGCGCTCGGGCAAGCTGGTGGCGGAACTGGAGAACGTCACCAAGCGCTTCGGCGGTGGGCGGCCCGTGGTGAAGGACTTCTCCTGCCGCATCATCCGCGGCGACAAGGTCGGCCTGATCGGGCCCAATGGCTCGGGTAAGACCACGCTGCTCAGGCTTTTCCTCGGGCAGCTCAAGCCCGACGAGGGCCGCGTGCGGCCCGGCACGAAGATCGAGATCGCCTACTTCGACCAGTTCCGCGCCGGGCTTGACGAGGAGGCAACGTTGTCGGACGCCATCAGCAAGGGCAGCGACTTCGTAGAGATCAACGGCGTGAGGAAGCATGTCATCAGCTACCTGGGCGACTTCCTGTTCCCGCCTGAGCGTGCCCGCGCGCAGGTGAAGTCGCGCTCTCCGGCGGCGAACGCAACCGGCTGCTGCTGGCGCGCCTGTTCAGCC
>VGIE01000665.1 GCA_016867955.1 Betaproteobacteria bacterium | reverse complement strand
GCCGCCGGCGTGGCGCCCGCAGCCCGGATAATGGAGACCGACTCGCGCACCGCGGTGCCGGCGGTCATGACGTCGTCCACGATCAGCACGCGCCCAGCCAGTGGCGCGCCGACGACAATGCCGCCTTCGCCGTGGTCTTTGACCTCCTTGCGGTTGTAGGCAAAGGGCAGGTCGCGCCCGGGCATGCCTTCCGCGTTGCGCGAGAGCGCCATGGCGGTCGCCGAGGCCAGGACGATGCCCTTGTAGGCAGGCCCGAAGAGCATGTCGAACGCAAGTCCAGAGGCCACGATGGCCTTTGCGTAGAATTGCGCGAGCCTGTCGAGCGCAGCGCCGGTGTTGAACAGCCCGGCATTGAAGAAGTAAGGCGACTGGCGGCCGGACTTGGTGGTGAACTGGCCGAACCTGAGCACGCCCTGCTCGATGCAGAAGGCAATGAACTCCCGCCTGAAATCGCGGCCACCCCTGCCTGCGCCCGCCGGCCTCGTCGCTGTCGTATCCTGGAGCATGAACAGATGTTACGCATTATCACCATTAACCTCAACGGCATACGCTCGGCCCATGCCAAGGAATTCGCGCCGTGGTTGCGCAAGCGGGTGGCAGCGATCTGCAAGGCCTCGCGATTCCCCGATCACGCGCCGGTGAACATGGATGGCGACTGCGACGCGGCTGCAGCCTGAACCGGCGCAGTGAGCGTCCCGCTCCCGCCGCCCCCGGCTGCCGCTGCTTGATCCATGTCAACGCCGTATCCGTGGCATCTCCTAGCATTCGACGATGGAGAACCGGGCGGTGCTGCTTGCGGGCTGAAGACATACCCTGGACGGGGGGGCGTTGGGCCGTTGGCGGTGGCGTGCTTCCATTGCGGGCTTCCGGTCCCGGTCGGGGCTGCATTCGGTGCCAGCATCAACGGGCACTGGCGCGCCATGTGCTGTCTGGGCTACGAGGCGGTTGCGCTGGCGATTACGGGCCGCGGACTTGCCGACTACTACCGGCTCCGCGATGCTGCAGCGCCTGCGTCCGGTGGCGCGGCCGGGGATGCGTTGCCCGACGACCTGACGGTCTACGATGCCCCGGAACTGCAGGCGCGTTTCGTTCGTGATGCGGGGACCGCGGCGTTCGCCGGATCAGACGGGCCGGCGCGACCCCGGCGAGAGGCCGAGCTGCTGCTCGAAGGCATACGCTGCACGGCCTGCGTCTGGCTGGTGGAACAGACGCTGGTGCGAGTGCCTGGCGTCGACAAGGTCGAAGTCAACTACGCCAGCCGGCGCGCGCGGGTGCGCTGGGATGCGGCTGTGTCGCCGCTCAGCCGAGTGCTTGGCGCAGTGCGAGCGGTCGGCTATCAGGCGTGGCCGTTCGAGGCCTCGCGGCTGGCGCTGATCGAGAAGAGCGAGTCTCGGCGACGCTGTGGCGTCTCTTCGTCGCCGGCTTCGGCATGATGCAGGTGATGATGTATGCACTGCCGGTATATATCGCCGATCCCGGCAGCATGAGCGCCGACATCGAGCAACTGATGCGCTGGGCAGGGTTCATA
>VGIE01000664.1 GCA_016867955.1 Betaproteobacteria bacterium | reverse complement strand
CGCTTGCCCATTTGCACGCGCTCGTCGGTCTGTGCCAGGGCGAGCATGACGAACTTCTTGCCCAGCGGCTGCTCGAGGATCACGTCGAGCAGCGGCAGCACGCCATGGTGCAGCCCTGCGGAGCGCAGCTGCCTGACGCAGGGCACGGCATGCCCGGACACGAGCAGCTTGAGCATCTCGTCGAAGAGCCGGGCGGGCGGAACGTTGTCCAGCAGGTTGGCCATGCCCGAGATGGGGGCGAAGGTCTGCCCGTCGATCTCGAAGCCGAGCCTGGCGGCAAAGCGCACCGCGCGCAGCATGCGCACCGGGTCCTCACGATAGCGCGCGAGCGGATCGCCGATGATGCGCACCGATTTTCTCCTCAGGTCGCGCAGCCCGTCGTGGAAGTCGAGTATGGTCTCGTCGGCGGGATCGTAATAGAGCGAATTGACAGTGAAGTCGCGGCGTGCGGCATCCTCCTCGCGCGTGCCGAAGACATTGTCGCGCAGCACCCGGCCATGCTCGTCGGTGTTCGAGGAATCTCCGGCGCGGAAGGTCGATACCTCGACCGTCTCGGCGCCGAACATCACGTGCACGATCTTGAAGCGCCGGCCGATGAGGCGCGAGCGCCGGAAAAGGCGGTGCACTTCTTCCAGCGAGGCGTCGGTCGCGACGTCGAAGTCCTTCGGCTTGACGCCGAGGAGCAGGTCGCGGACCGCGCCGCCGACCACATAGGCGGAATGGCCGGCCTGGTGCAGCACTTCGCAGACTTTGCGGGCCCCATGCGAGAGCGACTCGCGGCGAATGCCATGCTTGACAAGGGGAATGACTCGCGGACCGGACCGGACCCCCAGGCGCAACACCCGCCGAATGAATTTTCTAATCAACGTTACCGCGGAATGATTGGTGGGCTGACTTGCCTGCCGGCGCCGGTCGCGCTGCTGGAACCTGCGTCGCGTCGAGTTCGCAGTCGTAGAGGCGCTCGAGGTTCTCCAAGGTCAGCTGGGTCTCCGCATCTCCCTGTTCAGCATGGCGAAAATCATACATTAAAACAACGCTGTCGCAGTGCCTGGCTGCCCATTGCGGTTCGTGCATGGCCATGATGATCGCGGCGCCCTGCGCGGCACGGCGTGCAAGGGCCGCCATGGCGATCTGCTGGTGCTTGAGGTCGAGGTGGGACAGGGGCTCGTCGAGCAGCAGCACGGCTGGGTCCTGCACGAAGAGCTGCGCGAGCCGTGCGCGCTGGCGCTCGCCGCCGGAGAGGGTGTGATAGGCCTGGTCCGCATGCGTGGCGAGGTCGAGCTCGTCGATCAGCGCGAGCGCGCGCGCCAGTTCCACGGCATCGTTGGCCAGTGCGCCGCCCGAGTGCGGGTAGCGGCCGAGCAGCACGAACTCCAGCGTGCTGCCCCAGAACTCCGGGTCGCCGTCCTGCAGCAATACGCCCAGCTGGCGCGCCCGCTCCCGACGCGGCACGCCGGCCAGCGGGCGGCCGGCAAGCTGGATGGTGCCGCCACGCGGCGCGCGAAGACCGGCCAGCGCGAGCAGGAGGCTGG
>VGIE01000663.1 GCA_016867955.1 Betaproteobacteria bacterium | reverse complement strand
CACCGCAAAATGGTGTTCGGACATGGCGACGGTGTCGTAACCGAGCTTTTCCACCCACTGGATGAATTCCAGCGTTTCGGCGTAGAGGTCCTGCCACGGCCGCTGCCATTGCGTCGGGTTGCGGAAATCGAACTGCATCCCGAACGTCAGCTTGCGACCCATGCGCCCCCCTCAATGTCCGAACTGGCCGCCGGAAAACAAGACGCGGCATCGCCTCCCCGGCAATGCCGTCTCCCGGTGCGGTTTATTTCTGCAAGATATGGATGGCGCAGGTGTTGCCGAGGCCGATCACGTGCGTCATGCCGACCTTGGCGTTGTCGATCTGGCGCGGCCCGCCCTCGCCGCGCAGGTGGGTGGCGATTTCCCAGACATTGGCGATGCCGGTGGCGGCGATCGGGTGCCCCTTGGACTCCAGGCCGCCAGAAACGTTTACCGGCTGGCGGCCTTCGCGCCAAGTGGCGCCGGAATTGAAATGCTCGACGGCCGCGCCCTCGTCGCACAGCATCAGGTTGTCGTAGTGAACCAGTTCTGCCGTGGCGAAACAGTCGTGCAGCTCGATGAGGCGGATGTCCTCGGGGCCGACGCCGGCCTGCGCGTAGGCCTGCTTGGCCGCCTCGCGCGTGCAGGTGTTGACGTTGGCCAGCACCTGGCAGCCGTCCTCCCACGGATCGGTGGTCAGCACCGAGGCGGCGATCTTCACCGCACGGTCCTGCTGCGCCTTCGACAATGTCCGCAGCTTCTTCTCGCTCACGATCACCGTGGCGGCAGCGCCGTCGGTGTTGGCCGAGCACATGGGCCGCGTGTTGGGATAGGCAACCATGACATCCTTCATGATTTCCTCGAGCGACATGCGCTTCTGGTAGGCGGCCATCGGATTCAACGTGGAATGGTAGTGATTCTTTTCCGATATCCTTGCGAAGGTCTCGAAAGACACCTCGCCGTACCGCGAGCCGTACTCCATGCCAATTTGGGCAAACACGCCGGGCATGGTTTCGGTGCCGATGCGGCCATCGGTGGCGGACACCGCGTCATAGCGCCCTTCCGGCGTCCAGGTCTCGCCATCCTGCTTGACGTTGGCCCCGGTGAGCAGGCCCACCCCGGCCAGCTTCTCCGAGCCCACCGCCAGGCCCATGTCCGCTTCGCCGGCCTTGATGGCCATCATCACCACGCGCATGGCGGTGGCACCGGTGGCGCAGGCGTTGGTCACGTTGTAGACCGGGATGCCGGTCTGGCCGATCTGCTTCTGCAGCGGCTGGCCGATGCGGCCGGTGCCGCGCAGGTTGCCCGCGGCGAGAATGTTCATGTCACCCATGGTCACGCCGCCGTCCTTCAGCGCCCCCTGCGATGCCTCGGCGGCGAGGTCGATGAGATCGCGGTTCGGGTACTTGCCGAACTTCGTCATGTGGATGCCGAGGATGTAGAGGTTTTCGCTGGCCATGGTGAGCTCCTAGGTCGGTGTGCGTTGCGGAATACGCCGCGGGTTCTGTGCTTGGCGGAAGGAAGGGCGGACCGTCAGGCCGGTTCGAAGCCGA
>VGIE01000662.1 GCA_016867955.1 Betaproteobacteria bacterium | reverse complement strand
GGTCAGTGTTCAGTACGGGGATGCCCCGGCGGCTGTTGAAATTCAGCGGCGGCTCGGGTGACATCTTACGCGACGTTCTCCACTGACACGACAATGCCCAGTTGCTGATCGCGAGCGCGAAGAGCGGCGACGAGCTTCGGCATGTCTTTGTGCCCCTTCAGTCGGCGAAAGCCCTTGACGGCTTCGAGGATGGCTGCGGCGGTCCACCGCAGCACCATGTGTCCCCCACGCCAGCGCTTGACGTTCCGCTTCACGTGCCGCGTGCGGCTGATGAGGCTTTCGATCGCGTTGGTCGTCGCCAGCGACTGCCGCAGCCGATCGGAGAGACCGAGCGTGAGGATGGTGAGCGTTTCCTCGAGCCCTTCGCGGACGCTCCTAGCGGCGCTCGGGTAGCGGTCGTCGAGGCGGCGGGCGAGATCCTGGAGGAGGCGCCGCGCCGTGGCGACCTCGGCCTTGTAGGCGCGCGCCACGATCGCGCGCACCCACGGGCGCTGCCCCTCCGGCAGCTGCTCCAAGATATTCCGCAGCTTGTGGACGTGACACCGGTGAATCAGGGCCGCGGGGCCCCAGGTCTGCGTCACGGCTTTGTGGATCGCCTTGGAGCCATCGAGGATGACCAAGAGGCTGCGGTCGGTGCGCAGGCCACGGCTTTGCAGATCGGCCAAGAGGCTTTGGCAGACGGCCGCGTTCTCCGTGGAGCCATCCCAGAGACCGAGCGCGTGTTTGACGCCGGTGTGATCAATGCCGAGGGCGACGACGATGCAGTGCTCGCCGATATGGACGCCGTCGATGAGAAGCGCCACCAGATCGAGCGCATCCAGGGCCGTCGATCGCCAGGCCGTGAGTTGGGCCGCGGTCTTCGCGACGAACCGACGACTGACGGCGCTCTTGCTCGTGCCCCGCGTCTGGACATCCGGCCCCGTCGGCTCCAGGCTGCGGCCGTACTGCCGCGTGGCGACCCCGATGAGCATCTGCTCGACGACGCGACCATTCAGCGGATCCGTGTCGGCGAACGCCTCAAACGTCGGCAGCGCCACTTCGTGCCCACCCGCCCGGACGCGGGGCCGGCGAATTTGCACCTTGCGACCGCCGAGGATCACCTCACTGGCGACCCGCCCTGCGCGGGACGCCGCCCGCGCGGCCTGATGCTGGTACCGCGGGCCGCAGAGCGCGGTCCGATCGGCTTCCAGCATCGTCGTCAGGACCTTCAGGCCCGACGCGACAGCTAACTCCATCAGCTCGGCTCGGGTGTCGATGAGGAGATCGACGAGGGGCAGGTGGCGCTGGGTGGGGGACTCGACTTGGCGCGACCGATCGACTGTGCGAGACTCTCGTTTCATGGCGGCTCCTTGTTGGCGGGCTTTCGCCCTGGCTTAGTCACCGGTCGTATAGCACGACCAGTGAGGAGCCGCCGCTCTCAAATTTCAACAACTACCGGGGCATCCCCCAAGTAGCTGATTCTATTGACTTATGGGGCTGGCTCCGGGCTCGTAGCCGCTCACCAACCCGTTCGCACCGCTCTCTGCGGGACG
>VGIE01000661.1 GCA_016867955.1 Betaproteobacteria bacterium | reverse complement strand
GCCGCCACAACTGGCCTCGGTGCTGCTGCAGTCGGTGCCCGAATGGCGCCTGTTCACCGAACACATGTGCGCGCGAACCGCGGAGGCGCAGGCGTGACCGGACATCGGAAGGCGGTGAGAAGGATGAAGGAACACGCGGACCGAGCGGGCCCGGCCGGCAGGCCTGTGGTCATCGCCGGCTAGAACATCCGGGGGAACGGCGGCCATGGCCGCGCCGCCCCCGTACTGCTGCCGCGAACCGGCAAGGTCTCGCGGCGGGCTGCAACCTGAGCCGGCCCCCGGCCGGCACTTTCGCAGATGGCGGATAGAATTGCGCCTACACTCCGCTCAGCTTCATTTCGCGCAGTCCCACCGTTTCAGCCTCAGGAGATCCGCATGCATTCATCCCACAGATCCCGCCACTCCCTGCAACTGCTTGCGGCCGTTGCGGTAGCCGGCGCCCTCGGCGCCGCGCCGGCCGTCGCACAGCAGGTCGTGAAATACGGCGTCGCCGCCATCTCCATGAGCCATGCTCCGGCGATGATGGCGACCGTGGCACCGGAAATCTTTGCCAAGCACGGCATTCGCATGGACCTGACGGACTTCCGCGGCAATTCGCAGAACTGCCTCACCGCCATGATCACCGGCTCGGTGGAAACCTGCCAGACCGGCACCACCACGGGCACCGATGCCATCGCCGAGGGCGCGAAGATCAACGGCATCGCCGTGATTATCGGCCCCATCAGCGAGATCGTGCTGTCGGCCAAGACGGTGGCCAAGCTCGGTGGCGTCGGCCCGACCAGCCCGCTGGCAGACCGCGTTCGCGCGCTCAAGGGCCTTCGCATCGTGTCCTCGGGCCCGGGCACGGCCCACTATGTGACGCTCGATGCCATGATGAAGAAGGCGGGCAGCAATATCGGGGAACTGAAGTTCCGTACCCTGGGCGACACCATCGCCATGATGGAAAGCATCCGCAACGACCAGATCGACGGCGCCATGTGGACGGTGGGCACGCTGGCCGGCGTGCTGTCCGACAAGTCGGGCATGCGCTGGATCAACGTCGCCGGCGGCGATGTGCCGGAATTCCGCGGCGTTCCCTACGTGACGGTCTACGCCCAGAGCGCTTGGGTCGAGAAGAACCCCGATCTCGCCCGCCTTGTGCATGACGCCTTGGCCGATGCCATCGCAGCCATGAAGGCAGAGCCGGCCAAGTATTCCAAACTGCTCAAGGAAAAGTACTTTCCGCAGATGGCGCAGGGTATCTGGGACGACAGCTACAGCCAGGGCGTGCCCTCGCTGCTCGACGGCGCGCGCGCCTCCAGGGCCGGCTGGCAGTACTTCCTGCAGCTGCAGGCGGAGAACACCAAGAAGGATTACTCGAAGGCCGCTTGGGAACTGGCGCTGATCCCGGTGGCGCAGGCCAGGTAAGGGTGTCCAACCATGCGAGGTGACAGATCTCCTCGCGCCCCCTGGTTCAGGGCGCCCATGGGCGGTTGGGTCAGGCGCTGCAGGGACCATGCCTTGTCGCCGCTCCCTTGCGGGGGAGGCGCATCGCAGCCCCG
>VGIE01000660.1 GCA_016867955.1 Betaproteobacteria bacterium | reverse complement strand
CCCGATGCCGATGGGCATGGCCTACGAGATCGCGCTGGCGGCGATCCGCGCGGGGATCTTTCCCTTCGTCCGGCCCCGCACCAATGCGCCGCATGAGATCGGCGCGCACCTGACCAACGGCGCGCTCGGCGTGCTGGTGCCCCACATGAACACGGAGGCGCAGGCCATCGCGGCCGCGCGCGCCGCCCGCTATGCGCCGCGGGGAGACCTTTCCGTGCCGGGCGTGATCACGCAGTTCGGCTATGACATCCCGCTCACCGAGGCGGCCGAGCGCTTCAACCGCGATGCGCTCTGCATCGGCATGATCGAGTCCCGCGAGGCGGTGTCGAACGTGGAGAAGATCGCGGCCGTCGAGGGCATCGACGGCCTGCTCCTGGGCATGTCGGACCTCACCTTCGAGATGGGTATCCCCGGCGGCTACGGGCACCCGGACACGCAGACGGCGGTGGAGCGCACCTGCCGCGCCGCGAAGGCGCAGGGTAAGTTCGTTGGCATGGGCGGCGTGAAGGCGCCCGAGGACTGGAAGCGCTACATGAAGATGGGCGTGCGCATGGTCTTGACCGAGAACGACCTGTCCATGCTGATCGCGCGGATGAAGGACCGCGTCGCCTACTTCTCCGGCCTGCTGGGCTGACCCCTAGTCGATCCGGGCGCCGGAGGCCTTGACGACCTCCGCCCACTTCGCCCGGTCGGCCTGGATGGCCGCGGCGAACTGCTCGGGGGTGGAGGCCACGCCCTCGCTGCCCACGGACACCAGCTTCTTCTGCACTGCGTCGCGCTGGGCGAACCTGGCGATGGAGGCCTGCAGGCGCGCCGCGATCTCGCGCGGCAGGCCGGCGGGGCCGACGAGACCCGCCCAGGCATCCGCCGAGTAGTCCCGGACGCCGATTTCCGCGATCGTCGGAACGTCCGGCAGCACGCTGGAGCGCTTCGTGGACGTGACTGCCAGCGCCCGGGTACGCCCTTCGGTGATGAACGGCACCGCAGTGTACAGGGTGTCGAACATGGCCTGGATGTGGCCGGCAATGAGGTCGTTCTGCGCGAGGGACGTGCCCTTGTACGGCACGTGCGTGAAGCCGATGCCGGTGCGTGAGCGCATCATTTCCGCCGACAGGTGCGCGAGAGACCCGTTGCCGCCGCTGCCCATGTTGAGCTTGCCGGGATTCGCCTTGGCGTAGGCAATCAGGTCGTTCAGCGTCCTGATCGGCAGGCTGCTGTTCACCACCAGCACCATCGGCCCCGAAGCCACCAGCGACACGGGCGCGAGGTCCTTCTGCGTGTCGAAGGACATCGACTTGTAGAGGAAGGGATTAATCGCGATGGTGCCCGCGGACACCATCGCGAGCGTGTAGCCGTCCGCCGTGGAGCGCGCCACCTGCTCGGTACCGACGTTGCCGTTGGCGCCGGGGCGGTTCTCCACCACGAAAGGCTGCCTGAGGTCCTCGCTCATGCCCTGCGCGAATAGCCGGGAGACGATGTCGATGCTGCCGCCGGCCACATAGGGGACAACCACGCGCACCGGCTTGGTGGGGTAGGCCTGCGCCCAAGCCG
>VGIE01000659.1 GCA_016867955.1 Betaproteobacteria bacterium | reverse complement strand
CCCCACCCTGATCACTTCGCCCCACTTGGCGATCTCGGCGCGCGTGAAATCGGCGAAATCACGCGGACCGATCGGCAGGGCGGCAAAGCCGAGCTGGTCGAAACGCTGGACAACCGCCGGATCCTTGAGGATGGCCTGGATCTCGCGGTCCAGTCCATCGACCAGGCGCGACGGCGTGCCGGCAGGCGCATAGACACCCACCCACACCGCCATCTCGAAGCCGGGCAGCACTTCGGCCACCGCGGGCACATCGGGCAAGGCGGGCAGGCGGCTCGCCGCCGTCACCCCCAATGCGCGCAACGTCCCCGCCTTCACGTGCGGCAGGGCCGATGGCATGGTGTCGAACAGCATCGAGATCTGGCCGGCGATCAGCGCCTGCACGGCCGGCGCGGTGCCCTTGTAGGGCACATGCAGCACGTTGATGCCCGCCTTCTGCCGCAGCATCTCGGCGCACAGGTGCGACGATGCGCCGGCGCCGCCCGATCCATAGGTGAGCACGCCGGGCTGCTTCCTGGCCAGATCGATGAGGCCCCGCAGGTCGCGCACGGGCGACGAGGCCGGCACCACCAGCACCGTGTAGCCCATGGCCACGCGCGTAACCGGCATGAAATCGCGCACCACGTCGTAGCTCATGTTCTTGAACAGGCTGCTGTTGACCGCGTGCGACTGGATCGAACCCATCACCAGCGTGGCGCCGTCGGGCGCCGCGCGCGCGACCGCCTCGGCGCCGATCATCCCCGAGGCACCGGCGCGATTGTCGATCACCACGTTCTGGCCCAGGCTGGCCGTCAGCTTTTCCGCCAGCATGCGTGCGGCAATGTCGGTGAAGCCCCCCGGCGAGGCCGGCACCACCATGCGCAGCGGTTGCCGGAACAGCGCCTCGGCCGCCTGTGTCCTGCCCTGCAGCGCGGCCAGGCCGCCCAGCGCTACTAGGAACGTGCGTCGTTGCATCGCCATGTCTTTCCCCCTCGTTAGGATCTGCCGGTGATGTCCTGATTCAAGCCTTGTTCCACGGTCCGTCGCTGACAACGGCGCCAACCTTGCGCAATTGCTCGTCACCGTGCAAATGCTCGAAGAGGGTCGAGCCCGCGGCGATCTTATCCTGCATCACACGGTCGCGTTCCATGCGCGCGCGCGCCGCCTTGGCCAGCCGTTCGACGTCCTTCGGATCGATGACGATGACGCTGTCCTCGTCGCCGACGACGATGTCCCCCGGGCAGACCCGGACACCGGCGCAGGTGATCGGCGTGTTCACGCTGCCCGGCGCCTCCTTGCCCGGCTTGCTCACCGTGTGGGAAGTCGCCCAGACGCCGAAGTGGCCGTCGCGCACCTGCGCGATGTCGCGTGCCGGACCGTCGATCACCAGCGCCGCCACGCCGCTGCGCACGGCCTGTACGGTGGCGTTGCCGCCCCACAGCGCGCCATGCGGCACGCCGCCATTGCTGATCACCAGAACATCGCCCTTTTCGGCGTAATACAGCGCGGCGTGCATCATGAGGTTGTCGCCCGGCGTGCAATAGGCCGTGACCGCCGGGCCGACAAAGCACTTGCCGG
>VGIE01000658.1 GCA_016867955.1 Betaproteobacteria bacterium | reverse complement strand
AGCGGCGAACCGGCGCCAATGCTGTCGCCGCGCTTCACCTGCAGTCTGGCGAGGGTGCCGCCCGCAGGTGCCGCCGCCAGGACGAATTCGCCCTCCACATAGCCCTGCAGGCCGTGCCCGGAATCGGCGGGTGAGCAGCCAGCCAGGACAGCGAGAGCCGAGGCGACGGACAACAGGGGCCGCCACCAGCAGGTGGCGAATCGGCCCGGGAGGCCGGCCCTCATGGGTGCGCCTTTCGCGTCGATTTCCTGCGCGCGCCTGCGGACGCTGCGCCGCCTGCATGCAACGCAGGCAGCAGCGTAGCGACGAAACGGCTGGCCAGCCGGACTTCGCGACCGGCGGCAGAAGCATGATCGGTGGCGGATCGCGCGTGATGAAGCACGGCGGCACCCATCAGCATCATGTGGGCAAGCGCCACGCTGTCGCGGTCAGCCGGATGGCCGAGCAGCGAAAACAGGTCGGCCAGTTTGCCGCGCACGCGCGCGATCAGGTCGTGCAGGGCCGCGGCGATCAGGGGGTCGTCCTCGGCAGCGCTGACCAGTCCCATGATGATGCGCACGCGGCCGCGGTCGGCCAGTTCGGCGCCAAGGGCGCGCCCCAGCGCTGCCGGCGTCAGCCGACCGCGGCGCGCCCGCGCCAGCAGCGGCTGCGACAGCGAGTCGAGCGAGTGTTGCGCAACGCCGATCATCAGGTCGCGCCGGGTCGGGAAATAGTAGGTGAGGTGCCCCTGGCGCAGGCCGCTCTTCCTGGAGATCCTCGGCTGGGTGAGACTGCGCAGTCCATGCTGGGCCAGAAGCTCGGTCGCCGCATCGAGTATGCGGGTGCGCGCGTCCACGCGTTCCGGGCTGCCGGCGGGAGCGGGCGGGGTCGGGCGTACAGGATGCATTTGGCAAGTCTACCAAATTGTCTTGGTATTTCTACCAAGCCGGCATGGATCCGGTCCGGATGCTGCGGGCCTTGCCAGCCAGACGGGGATCCCCGTGCTCCCCTTGTGTTCCCGGGGCCTGCCCACATCTACCGCACAGGCGGTCGGCCATGCGCCCGAGGCAGCGGTGGGTCAGGCGAATACATAAATATCAGGGACTTATTGACCAGATGAAGGCAAACCGCAATGCCGGATGGATGTGGGGCCAGGCGCTGGAGATGCTGGAGAACGCCGAGCGCCTGCAGCGCCAGTTCTTCCAGCCGGGCGCCGGCCGCAGCGGGCGCTGGGAACCGCCGGTGGACGTCTACCAGAGCGGCGACGATCTGTGGATCTTCGTCGCCATGCCCGGAGTGCCGCAGGAGGGCGTCGAGGTGCTGATCGACAGCACCACGCTGATCGTGCGCGGCGAGCGGCCGCTGCCCGCATTCGCGCATGGCGCGGTGATCCACCGGCTGGAGATGCCCTACGGGCCCTTCGAGCGCCGCATCGGCCTGCCGGCAGCGCGCTATCAATTGCTGCAGCGGACCTTCGACGCCGGTTGCCTGGTGCTGGGCGTGCGACCGCTATGAACGTTCGATACGCCCCGAGTGGACGATTTACGGGAGTTGCAGGTGATCGTCATGTCTACTGACAAG
>VGIE01000657.1 GCA_016867955.1 Betaproteobacteria bacterium | reverse complement strand
CTCACTGAACTGCCCCGCATTGTTGCCGACAATCCCTACGCCTATTTCGCCAGGGTCTCGCAGCTGTTCAATCCGGTGGTGCTGCAGCCCGCAGGCGTGCACCCGGCCGCCAGCATCGCGGCCTCGGTCCGGCTCGGCGCCCGAGTCTCTGTCGGCGCCGGCTGCGTCATCGGCGAAGACGCCCAGATCGGCGACGATAGCTGCCTTTATCCGGGCGTGGTGGTGTATCCGCGCTGCCGCATCGGGGCGCGGGCGATCATCCACTCCGGAGTCGTGATCGGCGCTGATGGATTCGGCATCGCCGCCGATGGCGGGCGCTGGGTGAAGATTCCCCAGATCGGCTCGGTCCTGATCGGCGACGACGTCGAGATCGGCGCCAATTGCTGCATCGACCGCGGCGCGCTGGAGGACACCGTCCTCGAGGATGGTGTCAAGCTCGACAACCAGATCCAGATCGGCCACAACTGCCGCATCGGCGCGCACACCGCGATGGCCGGCTGCTCTGGCGTGGCGGGCAGCGCTCGCATCGGCCGCCACTGCTCCATCGGCGCCGGCGCCCGGATCCTGGGCCATCTGGAGATCTGCGATCATGTGCGCGTCTCGGCGAACACCGTGATCTCGCACTCCATCCGCGAGGCGGGGACCTACACCGGCATGTATCCGGCCGACGGCCATGACGCCTGGTTGCGCAACACCGCGCAGGTGCGTCATCTGGACGCGCTGGCGAGGCGCGTGCGTGAGCTCGAGAAGAAGTTCGGGACCAGGGGGAGCAACAATGAGTGAAATGGACGTCCAGGAGGTGCTCGCTCACTTGCCGCAGCGCTTCCCGTTCCTGATGGTAGACCGGGTGCTGGAATGCGAGCCGGGTAGGCGCATCCTGGCGTTGAAGAACGTTTCGGTGAATGAGCCCTTCTTCCAGGGCCATTTTCCGCACCGGCCCGTCATGCCGGGCGTGCTGATCCTGGAGGCGATGGCGCAGGCGGCTGCCGTCTTGGTGTTCAAGACCCAGAATGCCAGGCCGGACGAAACTTCCGTGTATTACTACGCGGGCATCGACAACGCCCGCTTCAAAAAGCCGGTGGTGCCCGGTGATCAGCTGGTACTCGAGGTCATCATCGTGGCCTCCAGGCGTGGCGTCTGGAAGTTCGGCTGCAGCGCCAGCGTCGGCGAGGGAGTGGTGGCACAAGCCGACATCCTCTGCACGGCGCGCACCACCCCTGAAGCATGATCCATCCGACTGCGATCATCGGGCCCGGCGCGCGCCTGGGCACCGGCGTCTCGGTCGGCGCCTACACGATCATCGGCGCCGCGGTCGAAGTCGGCCCAGGCAGCGTCATCGGCCCGCACGTTGTCATCGAAGGCCGGGTGCGGATCGGACGCAACAACCGCATTTCGCCGTTCGCCTCGATCGGCGGACCGCCGCAGGACAAGAAGTACGCCGACGAGGACACCGCGGTCGAGATCGGGGACGGCAACACCATCCGCGAGTACGTCACCATCAATCGCGGCACCATCGGCGATGCGCAGGTGACACGCGTCGGCGACGACAACTGGATCATG
>VGIE01000656.1 GCA_016867955.1 Betaproteobacteria bacterium | reverse complement strand
AGGTAGTAGGTCGACACCTTCGGCTGGAAGGGCGAGCGCGCGAGCTGCATGCGCGACTCCTCAAGCGTCTTGCCGCCTTTGCGGTGGTTACAGGCGCGGCAGGCGCTGACGAGGTTATCCCAGGTGTGCTTGCCGCCGCGGTGACGGGGAATAACATGGTCCAGAGTGAGGTCGCGTCCGCGAGTGCCGCAGTACTGACAGGTGTAACTGTCGCGAACGAAGACCTCTTTGCGGCAGAGGCGCGCCTTCGGGCGTGGGCGGCGGATCAAGCAGATCAGCCGGATTACTGAAGGGTTACGGAAAGCGTTGGTGGCGGAGCGGAGCCAGCCCGCGCCGTGTTCGAGAACCTCGGCCTTGCCGCGGGTCACGAGAACGAGCGCGCGCTTCTGATTGCAGACGTTGAGCGGCTCGTAGTTCTGGTTGAGGACCAGGACGGGCGAGTTCACAGGTTCTCCGGGGCTTCCGCAAAGAGCGCATTTTCATTTTATCAGCGGGCGGATGAACCCTACAATCGAGGGAGTGAGTGACCCGGCGGTGGCAGCCGCGGCGGTGCGGGTGACGGAGCGGCCACGCGTCGGACTGATCCTAGGATCAGGTCTCGGCGACCTTGTCGTCGATGCCGCATCGCGGACCGCATACGCGGACATACCTGGCATGCCGGTAGGCGGCGTGCCGGGACACGCGGGCGAGCTGGTCGTCGGTCGGTTGGGCGGGCAGCTCGTGGCCGCGCTGCGGGGGCGTGTGCACATGTATGAGGGACACTCGGCGGCGACGGTCGGCTTTCCGGTGCGGGTGCTGCACGCACTGGGGTGCCAGACGCTGCTCGTGACGAACGCGGCCGGCGGTCTGAATCCTACCTTTGTGGCGGGCGACTTGATGGCGATCGAGGATCACGTGTTCCTTCCGGGGCTGGCGGGGGCCAACCCGCTGGTCGGGGCGCCCGCCTTTGTCAGCATGGTTGATGCGTACGACACGGCGCTGGTGGCGTTGGCCGTGGGGTTCGACCCGGAGTTGCGGCGCGGTATCTATGCGATGGTGGCGGGCCCGTCGTACGAAACGGCGGCGGAGCTCCGGCTGCTGCGGGCGATCGGCGCGGACGCAGTCGGGATGTCGACCGCGCCGGAAGTGGTGGTGGCGCGGCAGCTCGGGATGCGGGTGCTTGGGATCTCGTGCATCACGAACCTGGCGCTGCCGGAGATGAGAGCGCCTGTCAGTCACGAGGAGGTGCTGGAGACGGGGCGGCGGGTGAGGGAGCGGTTTGGACGGTTGGTGACTGACGTGGTGGCGCGAATCTGAGTCGGGCGTACTGATGGCTGCGTGGGCGGTGGCTGTCGTTCTGATCGTGCTCGGAGCGATGGCGTGCGGTGCTGTCGCTCCGCCGACGCCGATACCGCCCGTCGCGGTGGCATCTACGGTGGCTGCGACGATCGTGGCGCCTGCGCCGACGGCGACGCAGACAGGCGTAACTGCGTCGCCCGCGGGCACGTCACAGGCGAGCGCGAGTACGTCGGCGGCGAGCGAATCGCCGCCGGGCGGGGTGAGGCCCGCGACAGCGTCGTCG
>VGIE01000655.1 GCA_016867955.1 Betaproteobacteria bacterium | reverse complement strand
GCCGATCAGTTCGCGGGGGCCGGGGAAATTGACCACGCGGTTGTTGTCGGTACGGGCGCAGAGTTCGTCGGGATTTTTTTTCGACACGCCGTCGATGAGCACGCGCTGGATCGTGCCGACCATGGCCCGGTTGATGGCGGCGGCGCTGGCGGCGATGGCGGCCTGAAGTTCCTGCAGGCGAGCGAGCTTGACGGCCTGCGGCGTGTCGTCGGCGAGGTCGGCGGCCGGCGTACCGGGGCGGCGGCTGTAGAGAAAGGAGTAGGAGTCGTCAAAGCCGATGTCCGCGATCAGCGCCATGGTCGCCCGATGGTCGTGGTCGGTCTCGCCGGGGAAGCCGACGATGAAGTCCGAGCTGATGCAGGCATCCGGGCGCGCCGCGCGCAGGCGGCGGATGATGGACTTGTATTCAAGCACCGTGTAGCCGCGCTTCATGGCGGCGAGGATGCGGTCCGACCCCGACTGCACCGGCAGGTGCACGTGCGAGACCAGCTTCGGGATGCGCGCATGGGCCTCGATGAGGCGCGGCGTGAATTCCTTCGGGTGCGAGGTGGTGTAGCGGATGCGCTCGATGCCCGGAATCTCCGCCGCGTACTCGAGCAGCAGCGCGAAGTCGGCGAAGTCCCCGGTGTCCTCGCCTTCCCCACCCAGGGGGCCGCGATAGGCGTTGACGTTCTGCCCGAGCAGGGTGACTTCGCGCACGCCCTCGTCGGCCAGTCCGGCCAACTCGGTGAGCACATCCTCGAACAGGCGCGAAATCTCCTCGCCGCGGGTATAGGGCACCACGCAGAAGCTGCAGTACTTGCTGCAGCCTTCCATAATGGAGACGAAGGCGGTGGGGCCCTCGACGCGCGGCGGCGGCATGCGGTCGAACTTCTCGATTTCGGGAAAACTGATGTCCACCTGCGGGCGGCCGCTGCGGCGTCGCGCCGAGATCAGCTCTGGCAGGCGGTGCAGCGTCTGCGGCCCGAACACCAGGTCCACATACGGCGCGCGCGCGACGATCGCCTCGCCCTCCTGGCTGGCCACGCAGCCGCCGACGCCGATGAGCAGGTCCGGATTGGCCTCTTTCAGCGCGCGCACGCGGCCGAGGTCGTGAAAGACCCGTTCCTGGGCCTTCTCGCGCACCGAGCAGGTATTGAACAGGATGAGGTCGGCCTGCGCGGGGTCTTCGGTGGCTTCGTAGCCGTCGGCCGCCTGCAGGGTGTCGGCCATGCGCGCCGAGTCGTACTCGTTCATCTGGCAGCCGAAGGTGCGCAGATAGAGTTTCGGTGTCGTGGATTTTCGGGGAGTGTTCATGCGTGGCGATGGCGGGCCGGTGTCACTGGCCAGCCGGCCGCTTCTTCGGCCGGCGCGCCTCGTCCTCGGTCAGCAGCCAGGCGCGCGAAATCTGGCCGTTCATGTCAAGGACGTAGTCGGCCAGTGCGCCGCCCGGGGGCAGCGCCGTAGGCACGATAATGAGGTTGTTGCGGTCGCGAATCGTTCCGCCCGCGGCCATGCGCAGGGTGTTGCCGTCGACGCTGACCAGCATTTCCTGCAGGTGGCTCATGACGCCGCGCCTGGCGTC
>VGIE01000654.1 GCA_016867955.1 Betaproteobacteria bacterium | reverse complement strand
AATTATCGGCATCGCACCGGTGCGCGACATTCCGCTGTTCGTCTGGCAGGCGGCCACCAGCGCCGTGATGGCGGGATGCAGGCCGGAATACTTCCCCGTGGTGCTGGCGACCTGGGAGGCGATGTTTGCGCCCGAGTTCAACCTCCACGCCATCCTCAGTTCCACCAGCGGCCCGGCGGTCGCAGGCATCGTGTCCGGGCCATATGCAGCGAAGATTGGCATGAATTCCGGAACCGGTCTGATGGGCCCGGGCAATCGCGCCAATGCCACCATCGGGCGAGCAATACGCATCGCCGCGCTGACTGCCCTCAAGGCCATACCCGCCGAGCTCGACTACGGCGCCTTCGGACACCCGGGCAAGTACACGTACCACTTCGCGGAGGGCTTGCCTCCAGACGGATGGCTCACGGCACGTGAGTCGCAGGGCTACCCCGCATGGGCGACGACCGTCACCGTGCTTGCGGCCGATGCGCCTCGCCAGATTGCCCATCGCTGGGCGCCCACTGCGGATGAGTTTCTGCACACAGTCGCCAGCACTATGAAGGACCCCTCCCAGAACGGCGCGGGGTCGGATTCCTGCTTCGCGGTGGTGCTCGGCCCCGAGCATGCGGGCCTTCTCGCGGACGCCGGTCTCAAGCCAGGCGACATTGCGGCACGACTCGAGGAACTCACCATGCTCACGGTTTCCGATCTGGCTGCCGCGGGCATTCGTTACGAAACGGCCAAGAGCCACTTCGGCGAACTCGACACCCGGGGCCGAATCCGCACCAGCAGTGCCGGCAAGATCCTGGTACTTGCCGCCGGGGGGCCCGGCGCCGGATGGTCGATGGTGATCCCGTGCTTTGCCGGCTCCAAGATCACCCATGCCGCAACGCGTCCGGTGCGCGCGCCCGGCGAACCGGTAGCCATCCGGGGTGTTGCGCAGGTCCAATTCGGTTGATCAAGAGGAGATTGCCGTGTCCATAGAAGTCACATTGCCAGCGCCTCGTACGCATGTCATCGCTCCAACTGCAGCCGCTGCGCCCGCGCATATCTGGCGAAGGTTGCCCGACGCGCCAGTGCTGGGCCTGATCGACAATACCAAGACCCGCGCAGGCGACCTGTTGAACGCCATCGGCCGCGAACTGAAGCGGCGTGGCGTCATTTCCTCGCACTTCCTGTACCGGAAGCCAGATGCTGCGCACTCCATCTCGGAGGAGGTCAGGGCCGACATGCTGGCTCGCTCGCATGTGATCATCAGTGGCGTCGGCGACTGAGGGGCATGCACGTCGTGCAGTGTGCACGACGCCATACTTTGCTCCGAGGCCGGCGTGCCGGCCACGGTTGTGATTACCCAGCCTTTTCAGGCGCTGGCGAAGCGAACCTGTGCCAATCTGGGCGTCACGGAATTCGCCGCCATGGTGGTGGAGCACCCGCTCTTCACCCGTAACGATGCCTGGCTGGAAAAGACCGCGGCAGGTCTTGTCGACCGGCTCGTTGCAACCCTGTTCAGCAATCGCGCGAGGGCGTGAGCGGGCGGGGCGCCTTTAGCGGCTCACGAGGTCGTCACCGAACGGGCCATCGCGCAACCGCACG
>VGIE01000653.1 GCA_016867955.1 Betaproteobacteria bacterium | reverse complement strand
GCAGTGCAGTTGTTTGGGGGCATGGGCGTGACCCGCGGCTGCATCATCGAGCTGCTCTATCGCGAGGCCCGCCCGCTGCGCATCTACGAAGGCGCCTCGGAAGTCCAGAAGCTCATCATCGCGCGCAGCCTGATCGGCGGCGTCGGCACGAAGTAGCCGCCGCCGGCGGGTCGCGTTGGGCGCCGCCACAAGGTGCCAAAGCGACCCGGCGCCTGCAACTGGCGCAGTCCAATCGCGGCAATGATTAAACTCAAGAGCATGGCCGATGCAGACCGCGCTGCCCGATTTTGACGGCCTCCTGAACTGGGAGAACCTCAACGCCTGGATGGAATCAAGGGAACTCCCCGGACATGGACCGGTGATCGCCGTGCAGCGGCTCGCCGGCGGAACGCAGAACAACCTGTTCCTCATGACCCGTGGCGATGCCCGGTTCGTGCTGCGAAGACCACCCTTGCACCCGCGCGCCAACAGCAATGCGACCATGCTGCGCGAAGCCCGCGTGCTGCAGGCGCTGGCCGGCAGCCCGGTGCCACATCCGCGCTTCCTCGCCGCCTGCGATGACACTGGCGTCATCGGCGTGTGCTTCTACCTAATGGCGCCGCTGGACGGATTCTCGCCGCGTGGCCTGCTGCCCGCCCATTACGCCAGGGAACGCAGCTGGCGTCGCCAGATGGGCGTGGAGTTGATCCAGGTTGCTGCGGCAATTGCAAGCGTGGATCACGAGACGGCCGGACTGGCGGACTATGGCAAGCCCGAACACTGGCATGAGCGCCAGGTCGATCGCTGGCGCAGCCAACTCGAGGGCTACCTGCTGTTGCCCGGCTACACTGAGGTCCTGCTACCCCATGTTGACGAAGTGTGCCGCTGGCTCGGCGACAACATCCCCGCGAACCAGCGCATCGGCGTCATCCATGGCGATTTCCAGTTCAGCAACGCAATGTATGCCCACACTGAACCAAGGATCGTCGGCATGATCGACTGGGAACTGTCCTCGCTGGGCGACCCGGTGCTCGACTTGTGCTGGGCGCTGGCGCGCTGGGTGGAGGACGGCGACCCGGAAGGAGAGACGCCGTTCCTGGAGCCATGGGACGGCTTTCCCAGCCGCGCCGAACTGATGGGACTCTATGGCGAACTGACCGGCAGGGACTTGTCGGAGATTGCGTGGTTCCAGGTCCTCGCCAGCTACAAGATGGGCTGCGTATTCGAAGGCACGTATGCGCGGGCACTGTCCGGGCAGGCGCCCATGGCCATCGGCGAACGACTGCATCGAACGTCAGTCTGGCAGCTCCGCAAGTCCCGCCAGTTGATCGGGACAGCCTGAGCTTCCCGCATTTCCGTCAGGGACACCTACGCCCGGCGCGAAGCCTCGACAGCCGCGGTATACGCCGCGTTGGCGTTCTCTGAGCCCCCGCAGGAGAGCGACACGTGCTCCCACTTCTCAAGTTCGGAACCGACAGACGCCAGTTTCTTCCTCACAGCGGCTACGCAGTCCGCGCCGATCGGCAGCCTGAGCGGTGGATTGGGCTCGGTTTCCACCAGCTTGATGAGCAGCGCTGCGGCCTCGGCTGGCTCGCCCG
>VGIE01000652.1 GCA_016867955.1 Betaproteobacteria bacterium | reverse complement strand
CATGCTGTGGCACGAGGTGCTGGCCGAATGGAAGAAGCAGCAGAAAGCCGGGCAGCGGCCCCTGCCGGCCCTGCATGCGGCCATGGATGCCGTCATCGACGCTCAGAGTGAGAAGCTCGCCATTCCGCGACGCTTCACCAGCATCATGAGGGACATCTGGTCGCTGCAGCCGCGCCTGGAACAGCGCAGCGGCAGGCGGCCTTACGCGCTGCTCGAGCACGAGCAGTTTCGGGCCGGCTTCGATTTCATGCTGATCCGCGCCGCGAGCGGCGAATGCGAAGCGGAACTGGGGGAATGGTGGAAGCGCTTCCAGCAAGCCTCCCCGGAGGCGCGCGAGGCCTTGCTGCTGGCCGCGCCCGGCGGCGAAAAAAGGCCGCGCAAGCGGCGCCGGCGCGGCCCGCGTCGCAACGCAGGCACCGAGGGCAACGGTGCTCCGCCGCCCGCGGGCGACTGAAGCATGGCGTCGACGCCGGACGCCGCGGATAACCCCGGTGCAATCCAGGCCTTCATCGGCATCGGCGCCAACCTGGGTGATCCGCAGGAACAGGTGCGCATCGCCTTCCGGGCGCTGGCGACGCTGCCGGACACGCGGCTGCTCGCCACATCGGCCATCTACCGCACCTCGCCGGTGGGTGCGGCCGGCCAGCCGGACTACTTCAACGCCGTCGCCAGGCTCGAGACCCGGCTGGCCCCCGCAGTGCTGCTGGCAGGGCTGCTCGAGATCGAGGGCTGCTACGGTCGCGTGCGCACTACCCGGAATGCGCCGCGCACGCTTGATCTCGACCTGCTGCTGTATGGCGCGCTGCGCATCGACCAACCCGGCCTCAACGTCCCGCATCCGCGCATGCACCTGCGCCGCTTCGTGCTGGAACCGCTCGCGGAAATCGCGCCCGCGGCCGAGGTTCCCGGCCGCGGCTCCGCCAGCCAGCTGCTCGCGGCGGTGATGGAACAGGCAGTCACCCGCACGTGAATAGCAGTTGCGGCTGGCCATGGATCATCGCGGCGCCGGTGAGCCGCGGTATCGCGCTGCTCGCGCGCCCGCAGCAGGTCCGCGCGTGCGGCATCGACTACACGAGTCTCTAGCTCGCGCAGTCGAAGATCCTGCGGGAAGCCGACACGGGCGCTTTCCTCCCGTGCGCGGGTTCAACGAGGGCCAGCCGCTCGGGCTTGATCATCCGTGGGCGGCCTTGTGTATCATGGGCGCCGTGTGTTTCATCTTCGGAAGATGATCGCTTCATTGGGGTTTTCCGGCCGCCTGTTCCCTGGCGGCAGTGTTCTGATCTGCATCAGCGCTGCACGCAAACGAGAAGCCTGAAACCGCCCACGCGATCACCGCGATGCCGCTGTCCAAATATCGTTATATCGTGATCGAAGGCCCGATCGGCGTGGGGAAAACCACACTGTGCCGCCGGCTGGCCGAACGCCTCGACGCGGAGACGCTTCTGGAGCGCCCCGAGCAGAATCCGTTCCTGGCGCGCTTCTACCAGGACAGTGCGCGCTGGGCCCTGCCCACGCAGCTGTTCTTCCTCTTCCAGCGCGCCAACCAGCTGCGCGAGCTCAAGCAACTCGATCTGTTCTCGC
>VGIE01000651.1 GCA_016867955.1 Betaproteobacteria bacterium | reverse complement strand
CTTCAGGATCGAACGGGGGCAATCGTGCGCATGCTCAGAAAACTGTTGATCGCCATCGCCTGCAGTGCCGGTATCGCTTCCAGCGCATCGGGCACGGGCGACTTCTCGGTGAAACGGGCGGGCTTGTTCACCTGCGGGCAGATGCTCGACCAGCTGGCGCAAGACCCCAAGCTGCTGAACGCGGTCTATGCGAGCTGGCTGTTGGGCTTTTTCTCCGGCGCCAACAGCACGGCGGCCAGGTTGAGCAACAAGGATGTCAGGGCGGGTGAGGGCGTGGAGCCGGAGGAAATGCGCCGCATGCTGCTCGACTCCTGCGCGCAGAACCCCTACAAGTCGGTGTTCCAGGCCGGCGTGGAAGTCTACGAGCGCATTGCCAAGCGGCCGCCCTAGCCCTGACGGGCGTTGCGTTGCCGCAGGGGACCGGCGTCGCGACTGCGGGCGGCAGGCAGCAAGGCGCCGCATCGCGTCGGATCATGGTCGGCCATGGAACAGGTGGCCGGCCTCCGGCATCGCAGGGTCGCACGTGGCGAGACGGCGTCGCCCCTGGAGAAGACCGCGCAGGAGCCGGCAATCACGTATCGCTTCGACAACCGCAACTTCACGCTGGACGATTACCTGGATCGTCGCCGCATCACCGGCTTGCTGATCGCCAAGGATGGCAGGATACTGGTCGAGCGCTACCGCTACCGGCGCACCAGCTAGTCACGCTTCCTGTCGTTCTCCATGGCCAAGACGGTGATTGCGCTGCTGGTGGGCATCGCACTTGAACGCGGCGCAATCGCGTCGCTGGACGATCCGGCAGAGAAAGAGGTGCCCGCGATCAAGGGCTCCGGCTACGCGCCGGTCAGCATCCGCAACCTGCTGCGAATGGGTTCCGGCATGCCCTTCAACGAGCGCTACGACGGCAACGATGACATCGCGCGCATGAACGCGGCGCTATACGCGACGCGGCCGGGGTTCGCTGAGTTCGTGCGCGGCCAGAAGGCGCGGGATTATCCGCCGGGCGAGAAATTCAACTACGCCAGCATCGCGGCGGTGCTGCTTGGTCGTGTGCTCGAAGGCGCCACCACCCGGGACGTGTCTGCGCTGACAAGCGAGTGGCTGTGGCAGCCGCTGGGTGCCTAGCAGGACCCGGCCTGGCGCATTGACAACGAGGGCAAGGAAGGCGCCCATGGCTTCTTCAACGCCGGGTTGCGCGATTGGGCTCGCCTCGGCGAGATTCTGGCGGGCGACGGGAACTACCGGGGCCGCCAGATCGTGCCGCGCGACTACCTGCTGGATGCGACCGACGCGAACCGGCAGCCGCCGCAGTTCCGGCCGCGCGTGGCCACCCCGGGCCTGGGCTACGGATACCAGGTGTGGTTGTGGCCGCTGCACTCGCGCACCTTCATGCTGCAAGGCGTGCACGGGCAGGCCCTGCTGGTGCAGCCCGAATCGGGAATTGTCGTGGTGCAGACTGCGGTCTTCGAGGCCGCGTCAGGTCGCGACGACCCCGAGCCTTCGCGGGAGCGCGGTGCCTTCTTCAGCGGCGTGCTGCGTTCGTTGGTTGGCAAGGCCGACGGCTACTGAGCGTTCCGCTGGACC
>VGIE01000650.1 GCA_016867955.1 Betaproteobacteria bacterium | reverse complement strand
ATCCCCGCCTCCGGCCATCGCCAGAGGTCAGAGAATCAACCCGCGACCCTCAACGCCAGAGGTTTTTCGAGGTGTCCGAGTGCGTACGATGGCTCTGCCGCAGGGGCCGAACCAGCGCTGGTCGCTGGACTTCCTGAGCGATGCCCTGACCGACGGGCGGCGCTTCCGGATCCTGGCGGTGGTCGACGATTTCAGCCGCGAATGCCTGTGCCTGGTGGCCGACACCTCGCTGCCGGGCCGGCGCGTCGCCCGTGAGCTCGACGCCCTCATTGCCTGTCGCGGCCTGCCGGTGCTGTGCGTCTCCGACAACGGCACCGAGCTGACCTCCTTGGCGATCCTGAGCTGGTCGCAGGAGAGCCGGGTCGAGTGGCACGACATCGCGCCGGGCAAGCCCACCCAGAACGCCTTCGCGGAGAGCTTCGACGGCCGGCTCAGGAACGAGCTGCCGAACGAGACGCTGTTCACCTCGCTCGCCCATGCCCGTGCCGCCCTCGCGGCTTGGCAGGCCGACTGCAACACCGTCCGGCCGCACGGCGTGATCGGCAACCTGCCGCCGGCGCTCTACGCCACGCTCGGCGCTCCCGAAATGCAACGGGACGGGACGTTGCACGCGCTCGGGGGCTTCGCGCCCCGTCCCGTTGCCCCATCGAGCCAGACGGGCTCAAATGACCAACTGACCCTCCTCACCGCTGGATGAGACTTGGGGCTCAGGTCACGGCCGAACGAAGTGACTCTAGAGCAAGTTAGCGGCAATAACGGCTCACTTGAGTTGCCACCCAGCATCCACCGCGCGATCAACCAACTTAAGCAGCCGCGCCGCCTGCTTGTCGCTCGGCACCATGCCTGGGATCTGGCACGCCGGTACCAAGGCCTTTTCGTCCTCTGGAAGCAGGATGCGCCTTGTTCGACAGAATCCTCGCAGGGATTCCCAGTATTTCGAATCACGGGCCAGGACCTGCTTCACCGAATCCAAACCGCGGTCGATCAGACCGGTTGCCCGCTGTTCACGTTTGCTGGCGCGTCTTTCGTCACCGGTTACAACCCAATCGACGAAGCCTTTCACCACGGATACCCGCTTCTCCAAGGCCGTTCTTCGACAAGCCTGCTGCTTGGCCCACTCCGAGACGTTCTGCCCGGCTAGCGGCGGGTTTTGCAGAACGTCCGCCATCGCCTCGCTGATCTTGGCAACCTGCTGCTCCAGAACGTCCCCGGCTGACTGCTGGGTCCATACCTTGATGTAGTCGAGCCCGCCGGTTCCTTCCTGATCGAGCGCAAGCTTTGCCAGTCCGGCGCACGTGTAGGCAACTATCTGCGCGCGATATCCACCCTTATACCAAGCCGCTTTCGAGATAATCGCTTCTGCAGCACGAAAGAGGATCACGCGCGCGACCGCAGACTTGAACCAATCATCCCCGTAGATCGCGCGTCGAGATTCGTCGCTCCACTCCTTGGAAATCCGATCCGCAAATGCGACAAAAGCCTTCTCCGCGCCTTTGCACGCCACGTCAGGCTCCAGATTGAAGCAGCATTCGACCTTTGCAAGGTCGGTTTTCGTGATCACTTGGACACCTCGAAGAACCCCAT
>VGIE01000649.1 GCA_016867955.1 Betaproteobacteria bacterium | reverse complement strand
ATCGATTTGCCTGAGCTTTGCGACCGCCCGCCCCGGGCCGTGCTTCTTGTTCGCCATTCGTAGACCCCTTCTTCCAAGTTGAAAAATACAACATTCAACCTGGCACAGAAAAAGCCAGTCAGGTCACTTCGAGCAATGGCTGGCGCGGCCGGCCGACCAGTTGCACGGCTTCACGCTGCGAAACCTGCTGGAGGACGAGACCTACGACCACATCGAGCCGCACATCACGCAGGTGCTGGCCGGCCGGGACGTGCAGTTCGACTTCAGCTTCGACGCGCCTCCGCCCGCGGGCGCGGGCGGCAATGCCACAGGTGAACGCGGCAGGGCCGCTCGCGCCGACCTCTCGGCGCAGCTGGTGCCGCGCATCGACGCGGTGGGGCGCGTGCAGGGCTTCTACGTGCTCGTCACCGACATCACTGCGCTGAAGGAGGTCGACCGGCTGAAGAACGAACTCGTGTCTACGGTCGGCCACGAGCTGCGCACGCCGCTAACCTCCATCCGCGGATCGCTCGGGCTGCTGGCAGCGGGCGTCATCGGCGCCCTGCCTGAAAAGGCGAGCCAGCTGGTGAAGATCGCCGTGGAGAACTTCGAGCGGCTGGTGCGCCTCGTCAACGACATTCTCGACAGCGAGAAGATGGCCGCCGGCAGGATGGAGATGAAGCTGCAGGTGCTGGATCTCGGCGCGCTGGTCGGGCGCTCCATCTGCGACAACGAGGGCTTTGCCGCCGCGCACGGGGCGAGCGTGCGCTTCGACCCCGACCCCGGGGCCCTCCAGGTTCGCGCCGATGAGGACCGCCTCATGCAGGTGGTGACCAACCTGCTGTCCAATGCCTGCAAGTACTCCGCGCCCGGCGGGCGCGTGGAGGTGGCGCTGGCGCGCCGCGGCAAGGCCGTGCGCATCACCGTCAGTGACAAAGGTCCTGGCGTGGCGCCCGCCTTTCGTGCCCGGCTGTTCGAGCGCTTCGCGCACTCCGACTCCAGCGATGCGCGCCGTGCCGGCGGCACCGGGCTCGGGCTTGCCATCTGCCGCGGGATCGTCGAGAAGTTGGGCGGCAGCATTGACTACGAACCGCGCGTGGGAGGGGGCAGCAGTTTTTATTTCGAGCTCCCTCTCGCGAATGCATGAGCTTGCCGATCGGGAACGAACATTGAGGCAGAGTGGTCATGGACGCTGATTTGAAGAGGGTAATGCTGGTCGAGGACGACGACGACATCCGCGCCGTCGCCGGCATGGCGCTGGAAATGGTCGGCGGGCTGGCGGTGCGCGCCTGCGGCTCGGGCGCGGAGGCGCTGGCCGCGGTTGCGGAGTTCGCGCCGCAGCTCGTTGTGCTCGACGTGATGATGCCGCGCATGAACGGGTCGGAGGTGCTGGTGCAACTGCGCGCGCAGGAGGCGACCGCGAAGATCCCGGTGGTGTTCCTGACCGCCAAGGCGCAGCGGGAGGAGGTCGAGCGCCTGCGCGCACTGGGCGTGCTCGACGTGGTGGAAAAGCCCTTCGATCCGATGACGCTGTCGGATACCCTGAAGGCCCTTTGGGCGAAGCGTCCCGTGGAATGAATGTCAGTAATGCATTGGTGAAGAAGCTCCC
>VGIE01000648.1 GCA_016867955.1 Betaproteobacteria bacterium | reverse complement strand
ACTTTTCGGGCCGGGAAGCACTTTCCATCGCTAACCACAATCCCGTTACAGGCGGGATGTTACCCGGGCAATCTACCCTACCCTGACCCCGCAGGACAATGTCATTGTGCGCCGATATTGATCCGCCTTAGTCCGGCACTGTCAGGTGATGCTAACCTGATAAGAAGGTGCTTCTGGAGCGCCGAGCGCCAGGCGCAGCGCTGGCAGCCGGTGGTGCATGAGCTCGAACAACTCGACGACGTCGCTGATGAGCTGGAGGAGGCGGCCTTTCTGCCCAGCCTGCCGGGTGCAGAGAAGCGCCTGCAATGGACGCCCGTGGTGCAGCGTTCGCTTGCCCCAACTTGCGGAGACCATGCTCGGTGCGGTACAGGAGTTCGTCAAGGCGGTGACCGTCGCCTCGACGCGCGACACCACCAGCGGCGTTGCCGATGGCGATGCCTTCTTCGCTGCGGCCTGGGGCGTGATGGGCGCCGAGCGCCAGTGCGAGGGGCTGCTGCACGAATCGCGCGCCTGACCGGGGAGTCGCTGCACACTATGGTGGATTGGGCATTTCACGGAAGCATCGCGAACACACTTGAGCGAAGAGGAGAACCAGCATGGCATTCATGTCGATCAAGGATCCGGAGTTCTGGAAGAACTGTCCCGAGGAACTGAAGCACGTGCAGGAGGGACGCGGGGCAGGCGCTGCGGCCTTCTTCCTGATGGGCGATCGCAAGGACAACCCGCCCACGGTGGTGGCGCTGCGGCTTGGGCCCGGCGGCATCCTGCCGCGCCACGCGCACGACTGCTACCGCTTCGAGATCATCGTGCAGGGCTGCATCGATGTCGGCGACCGGGTGCTGACTGTGGGGGACGTGATGGTATCGCCGCCCAATACTCTTTACGGACCGCATATCGCCGGCCCCGAAGGCTGCACCACCTTCGAGATCTTCAGCAACCACAAGGCCTCGTACAACCCCATCGTCGAACTCGAGGAGGGCATGGTGCAGTTCGACGTGGGAACGCGAGAGGGACACAAGCGCATGCGCGACCTCATCAGCGAGCATGAGTCACGGAAGGATAAGGTCAAGGCCAAGGCATGAAGGTGCGCAGGTGTTCATGGACGATGTGCTCAGCCGGCGCAGCCGGACCCCGAGGGCCCGGTCGTCCGGGTACCGTCGCGATTGATCTGAGTCAATAGGGTCGTATCGGCGCAGCCATACGCTGACGAAGTCCGTGAGCGTCGTGGCCGGCACTCGCCCTGGGCGACAGCGGGGGAATCCGTGGGTGCAGTCAACATGCCTGAAATATCCGTGAAAAGATTCCCGGCACTGGCCGGCGAGGAGGGACTCGCAAGCGGTTTCTACCGCTTGGCAGGCGTTCCGCTTGCCGGCCGCAGTTGCGCGGGGCTGGCCTGTTTTGCCGCGCGTGCCGACGACCCCGCGCGCTGGGCCGATGCGGCGCGCGCGCCCCAGGTGCACTGCCTCGGCCAGTGCTATGCGGCGCCTGCGAATGCCGACAGCAACCCGCGACCGCACGTCGAATGCCGCGCGCCGGAGGTGGTGCTGCTGGGCAACGTGCTGCGCGGCGGCGCGCGGACGCTGGCGCAGTACC
>VGIE01000647.1 GCA_016867955.1 Betaproteobacteria bacterium | reverse complement strand
TGTTCCGTCTGTCGGCGATGGAGCCGGGACGATAACCGAATTCTCAACCCGGTTACTATCCGCGCATGCGATCTGCATTTGACCGGGACCGTATCCTGCACGGCGCCATCGCTGCATGCCTGCTTGGCAGCGCTGCGCTCATGGCCGCCCGTGTCCTCTTCGACCAGTTCGACTCGGACGAGCTCCAACACACGCATCTCGCCTGGCAGGTCGCGCAGGGGAAGGTACTCTACCGCGACTTCTGGGATCACCACGGGCCGCTGGCCACGCTGCTGAATGCCGCACTCCTGCGGTTGACGGGTGCTGCGCCCGGCATCGATCTCATGATCGGCCTGCGGGCGGTCAGCGCGTTTTTCGCACTCCTCATCGCTGCGTTCACCTGGGCTCTGGCGCGTGAAGTGCTCGGCAGCGCGCGGGCGGCGTGGCTGTCGGTCACTGCGCTGTTGCTGGCTTACTACTTCCAGGATCCCGGCACCGAGATTCGCCCGGATACGCTGCAGAACGCCTGCTGGGTCGCCGGGCTGCTGGTGCTGTGCCGACACCTGTCCAGGCCGTTGCCTTTCGCGCCGTTCGCGGCCGGCGTGCTTTTCGGACTTGCCGCGATAGCCAACACCAAAGCGCTGCTCGGCCCCGCGCTCGTCGGGCTCTGGTACCTAACAGGCAGGCGGTGGCACGGCTTCGAAGCGCGGCGGGCTGGTCGCGAACTCCTGCTGCTTTTCGCAGGCGGCGTCCTGCCGGTGCTCGGTGCGATCGCGTGGTTCGCAAAGGATGGTGCCGCGGGAGCATTCCTGCACTACACGACGCTGTGGAATCTGGCCGCGCTCTCCATCGAGCGCGACACGGAAGTCGCTGTCCGCAACTTCACGTTTCTCGTGACGCGGCAGGCGCCGTTTTTCCTGGCAGTCGCGCTGGGAATCGCGTCCTTCCTGCGGACGCGGCAACCAGCGCGATCGCTGCTCTTGTTCGTTGCCGTGCCGCTGACCCTGCTCTGGCCGGTCAATGACTTCTATGCCCAGCACTGGCTTGCCAGCCTGCCGTTGCTCGCGGTCGTTGCCGGCGCTGGCATCCATGCCCTGTGCGACCGTTCCCGAAAGGCGGCCTGGTCGCTGCTCGTGTTCGCCGGCGGTGCCTTCCTGTTGGCCATGGCCATGGCGCGTACGCCGTTTTCACCCCACCCGAACCAGCTAGCGCAACGCGCGCTCACGGAGTACGTAGTCGCAACGACCAGTCGCGACATGCCGCTCGGGGTGCTGTGGACCAGCTGCGGCGGGTACATGTTCAACGCCGATCTGCAGTACCACTGGGCGGCCCGGGCCGATCTCGGGACTGCCATACGAATCGACTCGGGAGACGAGCCCTTCGGTGAGGCTTTCGTAGCGGCGCTCGAGCGGCAACAGGTGCCCCTGGTGATCGGTCGCCGGGACCCGGCCTATGACGCGCTACCCGCGCCGCTGCGTGAGTACGTCGACGACCACTTCGACTACGGCGACTGCGTCTGGACGCGACGTCACTGAGGGGACAGCGGGACCGGTTGCGCTACGGGTAATGCGCCGGGCGCCCGGCCGCGCAACGGCTCTACGACGCGGTCCCGCGC
>VGIE01000646.1 GCA_016867955.1 Betaproteobacteria bacterium | reverse complement strand
GTCACCGAACTCGCGCGCCAGCGCGACCCCGATGTGGAAGTACCCTATGGACTGATCGTGCCGGCAGGATTCGCCATGGCGGCGCGCCGCCACATGCACCAATACGGGACGACGCCCGAGCAGATGGCCGCCGTCGCCGTGACCATGCGCGACCATGCGCGGCGCACCGGGCGTGCGCATCACTCGGGCCCGCTCAGCGTGGCCGATGTGCTCTCCTCGCCGATGATTGCCGACCCTTTCCATCGCCTCGACTGTTCGCTGGTGTCCGATGGCGGCGGCGCCGTCATCGTCACTTCGCTCCAGCGCGCGCGCCACCTGAAGAAACCGCCGGTGCCGATTCTGGGCGTGGGTGAGGCCTATGCGCATGAACGCCTGTCCAATGCGCCATCGCTGACCACGTTCGGGGGCAAGCTCTCCGCGGAGCGCGCTTACCGCATGGCGGGCGTGGGCCCGGCGGACATCCAGGTCGCCGGCATCTACGACTGCTTCACCGGGGTAGTCCTCATCGAACTGGAGGACTTCGGCTTCTGCAGGCCCGGCGAGTCCGGCCCATTCGTGGCCGGCGGCGGCATCGGCGTGAATGGCCGGACTCCCGTCAACACGCACGGCGGGCTGCTGTCCTACTGCCATCCGGGCTATCCGGGCGGCATCTTCCATGTGATCGAGGTGGCGCGCCAGCTGCGCGGCGAGGCGAGCGGGCGCCAGGTGACGTGCGACCTCGGGTTCGTCAATTCCATGGGCGGCTTGTTCGCCACCAATTCGACCGTCATTCTCAGTACGGAGGATGCGCTATGAGCGAGCCGACACCAGCGGCCGAGGGCCTCGACGATCCGGATGCCGCGGCATTCTGGCGAGCGGCTGCCCGGGGGCGGCTGGTGTACTCGCAGTGCACGTCCTGCAGCGCAAAGTGGTTTCCTCTGCGCGGCGTGTGCTCGGCGTGCGGCGGCGATTGCGCCGAGCGCGAATCGGCCGGGCTCGGCGAGGTCTACACCTGGAGCCGGGTGCATCGATCGGGCGAGAGCGGTTTCAGCACGCAGGTGCCCTATGTAGTCGCGATGATCGCGCTGGACGAGGGCTTTCGCATGATGGCCAATGTCGAGCCCGAGGGTGAGGTCGCCATCGGCCGTCGCTGTCACCTGAGCTTTCGTCCTTCGCCGGCCACCGGCAAGCCGGCGCCGCTGTTCATCCTCGACGAGGCCTGAGCCGACGCATGGCCGAGGCCGCTCCCACGCTGAGCGCAGGCGAATGGCCCGGCGATCCGGCGCCGCCGCTGGCGCAGGTGCTGCTTGACCGTTATGACGACTCCCGCGACCGGCCGTTCATCGCCTTCGAGAACGGCGAGTCCTTCGACTACGGACAGGCCGTCGGGCGTGCCGCCTCGATTGCGCAGGCGCTGCGCGAGGCAGGGCTGGCGCCGGGCGATCGCGTGCTGCTCGCGCTGGACAATTGCCCGGCTTTCATCGACGCCTGGTTCGGTTGCGCGCTGGGCGGCTTCGTCATGGTGCCGCTGAACACGCTGCTTAGCGGGCGGCTTCTCGAGGACGTGGTGAAGCGCAGCGCGCCGCGCGCGGTGGTGGCCCAGGAGCCGTATGCCGCG
>VGIE01000645.1 GCA_016867955.1 Betaproteobacteria bacterium | reverse complement strand
CATGACGCGGTCGAGGTGGTGGAGCACATGATCCCACCGGCAAGCCTCGCCGGCGTGCACGTGTTCTTCCCCGACCCGTGGCCGAAGAAGCGTCACCACAAGCGCCGCCTCCTGCAACCGGCGTTCGTCACGCTGCTCACATCACGACTGGCAGCCGGCGGCTACCTGCACGTCGCCACCGACTGGGTCGAGTACGCCGATCAGGTCCTGGAGACGCTCGCGGCCGAACCGGCGCTGGAAAACACCGCGAGCGGCTTCGCGCCGCGTCCGGATTACCGCCCGCTCACCCGCTTCGAGCAGCGCGGCCTGCGGCTCGGGCACGAGGTGCACGACGTGATCTTCCGGCGCCGGCGCAGCACGTCCTAGCCGGCGCCGGGTGCGCTACTTGCCGAGGCCCATGCGCTTCGCCACTTCGAGGTAGGCGCGGATGCGTTCTTTCATGAACGCGTCCATGCGATCGACGCCCACGTCGATCAGCTCGAAGCCGCTCTTCTCCGCCAGCGCCTTCATCTCCGCGTCGGCATTGAGCCCAGCCCACAGGTCGGAGATGCGCCGGCGCGCTTCCTGCGAGGTGCCGCGCGGCACGCCCACGCCACGATAGGCACCATCGACCCATTGAATGCCCAACTCGCGGAAGGTGGGCGTGTCCGGCAGTTGCGGATGGCGCTTGTCCATCGCGACCGCGAGCGTACGCACCTTGCCGCGGTTGTTGATCGCGAACGCCGTGTACGACATGGCCCCAGTGACGTGACTGCCGAGCACGGCCGTGGTGAGGTCGCCGGTGCCCTTGAACGGCACGTAGGTCGTGCGCGCCCCGCTCTCGATGTTGAAGCGCTCGTGCGCCGCGTGGTTGGCGGAATTGGTGCCGGAGCCGGCGAACGTGAGCTTACCCGGCTGCTCCTTCGCCATCCGCACCAGGTCCTGGTAGGTCTTGATCGGGCTGGACGCCGGCACGACGATCGCGTCTGGCGTGTAGTGAAACCAGTAGACCGGGTTGTGATCCTCGGTCTTGTACTGAACCTGGCCTTCCAGCGGCTGCAGCACGATGTGCGGCAGATTGATGCCGACGAGATTGAATCCGTCGGCTGGCAGCGAGTTCATTTGCGCCCACAGCACACCGCCGCCGGCACCGGACTTGTACTGCACCACCGTCTCGATGTTCGGACAGCGCTTCTTCAGCACCACCTGCTGATGGCGGGCCGCGATGTCGGACTCGCCACCAGCCGGGAACGCGAGGTGGTAGAAGATGTTCTTGTCGGGGCAGGTCTGGGCGGCGGCGTTTGCGGGCGCGAGCACGCTCGCGGCAGCGAGCAGCGCGGGCACGAAGACGCGCCGCAGGTGGCGGACGATGGTCACTGGGGGTTCCTCCGGTTCGATGGGTGGCCCGCGTCGGCATCGGCGTCGTGGCTCACCCGGTCTGAATTGTAAACCAGCGCCACGGCCGGCCGTGGCGCATTGCCCGCCCGGGATCCCGGTGTCGACTGCCGGAGCGAACCGTGCTTGAACCTCACTCCTGTCCAAGACGCCGAAATAAACTGCAGGAATGACGTTGAGCCATCCAGCGGTGTATGGTGCCGGTGAATCGCCAAACCCACCTGCCCCACAACGCC
>VGIE01000644.1 GCA_016867955.1 Betaproteobacteria bacterium | reverse complement strand
GTGGACTGAGCGTGTCGATGCGCCTCAAGCGCAATGCCGAAGGCCGCGGCACAGCCGATGGCAGGCGCGCCGCGAACCACCATGTTGCGAATCGCTTCTGCAACATCCCTTGCGCTGTTGCAGCGAACAGTCTCGAGCCTGCCCGGCAGTACGCGCTGGTCGATGAGTTCCAGCGCCCCGGATGTCCAGGCCAGCGCCTGCACGGCACTGCCGGGCCCGCGAACTTGCATCATGCGTGAGTCCTTGTAGATACTTGGAGCGCCTGGCGGCGTTGAGGGAGATCTCCGCTCACGCATGACAGCCACTCCAAGAGCCTCAACAGAATTGCCGTCAGGCGCATCTGATGCAGGGGAGGGCGAGGGCAGTATCCCCTCGCATTGTTGGGCACTCTAATATGGAAAGCCCGGATGAGTGAAGTGCCGATCGTGGAACTGCTGGACTGGACGCGCGCCCGGGCTCTGGCGCAGCCGATGCGAACCGCCGTTTTCGTGCTGGAGCAGGGCGTGCCGGCCGAACTGGAATGGGACGAATGGGACGAGCGCTCCGTGCATGCGCTGGCCCGCCAGGGCGGTACGCCGGCCGGGAACGGCAGGCTGCTGCCCGCCGACGAGGAGGGCACGGTCAGGATCGGGCGCATGGCCGTTCTCGGGCCGTTCAGGGTGCGGGGCGTCGGGGCTGCGATCCTGCGCGCCCTCCTGGCGCGCGCGCGAGAGACCGGCGCGCGCCAGGCCCTGCTGCATGCGCAGGCCTCGGCCGCCGGTTTTTACCGGCGCCACGGATTCACCGAGCGGGGTGGCGAGTTCGTCGAGGCGGGGATTCCGCACGTCGAGATGGTGCTCTCGCTGCATGGCTCGTCAGGAGATTAGGGCGCCTTGTTGCGGTGAACCGATAGCGGACCTCGCCTGCGACATCTCCGTCGTCCCGGTAGGTGCGCTCGGCAAAGTCCACCAAGCCGCCCTCATCGATGCGCACCACTGTCGAGCAGCGCGTGCCGTAACTCCCGGCAATGATGCGCAGCGACGACAGACTGCGCTCCCACGCGGGATCGAGGTTGGACTCCGGCAGTGATTTTTCCGCGGCCGGGACGGTGTCATCCATCAAGTCAAGGTAGTCCGCATCGCTGAACGGTTGCGCGAGCAGGCCCTGCAGTCCCGCGCGCCCCTTGACGACCTTGGGCCATGGCGTGTCGAGCAGGTGGTTGGAGAGCCCGTGGACGCCCGGCGCGACGACGGCGGCCTTGTGTTCCTGGTTCGAGTAGAAGTACAGCGCTTCGCCGTCGCTGGCGAGCATGCAGAAACCCGCGTAGCGGTTGCCGGTTTTCTCCAGCGATTGGGTGAAACTCCGCGCCGAGCGTCTGCCGGAGAGGAATGCCGTGACCAGTTCACCCCGCGAGGGGCCGCCCGGCGCGGCGCCAGGCGTCCCGCGGAAATTGGTCACGGCAGCAAAGCGGCCACTGGCACTGACGCCCAGCCAGGTGCCACCTGCCTGCAGGTCGCGGCCTGCGAGCACCGATGGATGGTCTTCCCAGAACGCGGCCTGCCGTGCCGGACGGGCGTAATACTCGTCTCGATTGGCAGCGACCAGCAGCGGAACGCCGGGAAGGACACGATA
>VGIE01000643.1 GCA_016867955.1 Betaproteobacteria bacterium | reverse complement strand
ATGTCCTGGGTCGGCGTGAGAAATCTCTCGGGCTACAACCATAAGATCGCCGAAGCCGAAAAATCCGGCGCGCCGCTGCAAGACCCGGCAACGCTGGAGAGCGAAGAGCCGGAAGTGCTGGAAAAGCTGCCGCATATCGTCGTCATCATCGACGAGCTGGCCGACCTGATGATGGTGACGGGCAAGAAGGTCGAGGAACTGATTGCTCGCCTGGCGCAGAAGGCGAGGGCCGCCGGCATACACCTCATCCTGGCCACGCAGCGCCCGTCGGTCGACGTCATCACCGGCCTGATCAAGGCCAACATCCCGACGCGCATTGCCTTCCAGGTCTCCAGCAAGGTCGATTCCCGCACCATCCTCGACCAGATGGGGGCGGAAGCATTGCTGGGCCAGGGGGACATGCTGTACCTGCCTCCGGGTACGGGCATGCCACAGCGCGTGCACGGCGCCTTCGTGGCCGATGATGAAGTGCACAAGGTGGTGGATTATCTGAAGTCGCTGGGCGAGCCCGAGTATGTCGAGGGACTGCTCGACGGCGCAACAGAGGGTGCGATGGCATCGTACGATGGCGGACTGGACGGCGAGCAGGGAACCGAAAAGGACCCGCTCTACGATCAGGCCGTCGAGATCGTGCTGCGAACGCGGCGCGCGTCGATCTCGCTTGTGCAGCGACACTTGCGCATCGGCTACAACCGTGCCGCGCGCCTGATCGAGCAGATGGAGCAGGCGGGCATGGTGACCCCCATGCAATCGAACGGCAACCGTGATGTGCTGGTACCGGGAAAGGCGGAATAGTCGCGTGCTCACCTCGCGGCCCTTCGCCAGCCTGCTCGCCATATTCGCAATGCTTGGCTGCGTTCTCCTTGCCCCGGCCCGTGCGGGCAGCCTTGACCGGTTTGCGCAGTTCCTCGGGTCGGCACAGTCGGCCCGCGCCGGGTTCGAACAGAAGATCTTCGATCGCAACGCGAAGCTTGTGCAGGAATCGCGGGGATCGTTTTCCTTCCAGCGGCCCGGCCGGTTCCGCTGGACCTACGTCAAGCCGTACGCACAGCTGATCGTCGGTGACGGCGCCAAGGTCTGGATCTACGACGAGGACCTGCAGCAGGTAACCGTGCGCCGCATCGACAGGGCGCTCGGGTCGACGCCGGCGGCCCTGCTCTCCGGGAACAACGAGGCGGTGAAGGCATTCAAGCTCAGCGACCGCGGCGTGCATGACGGGTTGGAGTGGATGGATGCGGTGCCGCGTGACAGCGACGCCAATTTCGAGCGGATCAGCCTCGGGTTCGGCTTTTCCGGGCTTGCGGCCCTCGAACTTCGCGACACGTTCGGGCAGACCACGGTGGTGCGCTTCACCAGCTTTGACTTGAACCCGCGGCTGGATCCGGGGTCATTCAGGTTCGCGCCCCCCAAGGGTGCCGATGTGATCGGGGATGCCAAGTGACCGTGTCGCGGTCCGGGCGCTATGTGCCCGGGTCACCGGCCGGGACAGGCTGCTAGATGTCCGACCTGCTCGCGGGCCGGCAGCCCGTCGCGCCGCTGGCGGCAGCCCTGCGCCCCGGCACCATCGACGAGGTCATCGGGCAGGCGCACCTGCTCGCTCCTGGCAAGCCGCTGCGCCTGGCGT
>VGIE01000642.1 GCA_016867955.1 Betaproteobacteria bacterium | reverse complement strand
TACGATGTGCATTCCGATGGCGGGGCGCTGGTAGTGAACGCGGAGGAGGCGGCGCGCGTCCGGGCCATCTTCGAGATGTACCTGGAGCGTGGCTCGCTGCTGCCGGTGGTGAGCGAAGTCAACCGCCGCGGATGGACCTTGAAGCGCTGGACCTCGCGCGAGGGCAAGATGGTCGGCGGCAAGCCGTTCACGCGTCCTCGCCTCCACCTGCTTCTGACCAACGTCATTTACACGGGCCAAGTCCGGCATCGCGGCGAAATCTTCCCCGGCGAGCATGAGGCCATCGTGGATCGCGAGACGTGGGAGAAGGTGCTCGCGCAGCTCAAGGCCAACGCGCCCGGCAACACTCGCAGTCTGCGGAACAAGCATGGCGCGCTCCTCAAAGGAACTGTCCGCTGCGCCACGTGCAACGTCGGGATGGTCCACACCTACACCCAGAAGGACGCGCGGCTCTATCGCTACTACGTCTGCGTGAAGGCGCACCAGCGCGGGTGGACGCAGTGCTCGACGCGGTCGGTGTCCGCGCCGGAGTTGGAACAGGCGGTAGTGGACCAGATTCGCGGCGTCGGGCGGAATCCGATGATGCTCACCGCCGTGATGAAGCACCTGGAGGAATCGGGCTTCGGCGATGTGCCGCGGGAGGATGTGGCCCGAGCGCTTCGAGAGTTCGACGGCCTGTGGCGGCAACTCTCGCCGCGCGAACAGGAGCAGTTGATCAAGGCGCTGGTGGAAACGGTGAGCTATGACGGGCAGACCGGCATGGTGACGGTCAGTTTCCGGTCTGCCGGGATCAAACAGCTTTGTCTTTTGCAGGAGGCGTAGATGAGTAGCAGCCAGATTCAGTTTCAACTGCGGCCACGATGCAAGAAGGATCCTTCTGAGGCAGCGCCACAACATGGCAAACTTCCTCGCGTGGCCGAAGTGCTAGCCCTGGCGATCAGCTTCGACGACATGATCCGCCGCGGCATCGCGAGGGACTACACAGACCTGGCGCGGCTAGGCTGCATCAGCAAGGAGCGGGTCAGCCAGATCATGCGGCTAGTCTGGTTGGCGCCGGATATCCAGCAGGAGATCCTCACGCTGCCGCGGACACCACGTGGGCGATTCCACGTGGGCGAGCCGGCGTTGCGCCAGATTGCAGCCAGGATGCTCTGGACCGAGCAGCGCGTGGCGTGGGACCGCCTCACGGGTAGAGTGATGCCATAGCAGGATCAAGCCGCCAATTGGCGACTTGAAAACTCGGCTGAACAATCCCCTTGCTATTCCCCGGCACTGAAGTGATTCATGTGTTCGATGCCACGGACCACCAAGCCCACTAAACAAACCGCCGCCGCCTGCTACGCGGAGCGCCACGCCGAGTGCCAGGACCTGCTGAAGCGCATCGCCAGCAGCCTGGAACGGCACAAGAAGCACCAGGCCGCCGAGCCTGCCGATTGGGGCTACGCCGGCGATCTCGGCCGCGTCCGCGAGGAACTGGCCGAAGTCCTCGCCGCCTTGAACCCCGACGGTCAGATCTCCGAGGACGAGGCGCGCCGGATCGTTGACGAGATCGAGTTTTGAGACAGGAGAAAACCATGACCACCTTTGCCATCAGCATTGACAACGACATCACCGCCTTCATCGCCGCCGAGCAGGTTCCCGAAG
>VGIE01000641.1 GCA_016867955.1 Betaproteobacteria bacterium | reverse complement strand
TCAGGGTCACCAGAATCCGGCATCCCGAGGCGCCGATCGGGTGGCCGAGGGCGATGGCGCCGCCATTGACATTGATCCTGGAGGTATCCCAGCCCATCTGGCGGTTCACCGCGATGGCCTGTGCCGCAAAGGCCTCGTTTACCTCCATCAGGTCGAGGTCGGCATGTTTCCAGCCTGCCTTGGACAGGCACAATTGCGACGCCGGCACCGGTCCCATGCCCATGACCTTGGGGTCCACGCCGGCCGAGGAATAGGCGCGGATCTTCGCCAGCGGCTTCACGCCGAGCGCAGCGGCCCGCGCCGCGGACATCATGATCACGGCGGCGGCGCCGTCGTTGATGCCGGACGCATTGCCGGCCGTCACCGATCCGGCCTTGTCGAAGGCCGGCTTGAGTGCGCCCAGCGCCTCGACGGTGGTGCCGGGCTTGGGATACTCGTCGGTGTCGAACACCAGCGGGGCGCCGCGGCGCTGCGGGATCTCGATGGGGATGATCTCGTCGCGGAAGCGGCCCGCCTTCTGCGCTGCTTCCGCCTTCTGCTGGCTGGCGCAGGCAAACGCGTCCTGGTCGTCACGGGAAATGTCGTGTTCCCTGGCGACGTTCTCCGCGGTGATGCCCATGTGGTAGTTGTTGTAGACATCCCACAGGCCGTCCACGATCATCGTGTCGATCAGCTTGCCATCGCCCATGCGATAGCCGTCGCGCGAACCCTGCATGACATGCGGCGCAAGGCTCATGTTCTCCTGCCCGCCGGCGATCACGATGTCGGCGTCGCCGGCCTTGATGGCCTGCGCGGCAAGATGCGTGGCCTTGAGGCCGGAACCGCACACCTTGTTGATGGTCATGGCGGGAACGGCCGCGGGCAAGCCCGCCTTGAGGGAGGCCTGGCGCGCGCCGTTCTGCCCGATGCCCGCGGTGAGCACCTGGCCGAGCAGCACTTCCGACACCTGCCCCGGCTCGATGCCGGATTTCGCCAGCAACGCGCGAATGACATGCGCGCCGAGATCGGCGGCCGGCGTCCTCGCCAGCGCTCCGCCGAATTTTCCGATGGCTGTCCGGCCTGCTGCAACGATCACGACGTCAGTCATGAATGGCTTCTTGTAAGCTGAAACTCAGAGATGGAATCGGGTGAATTGAGGTGGCAGATAGTGTGCACCCGGATCGGCGTGAAGCGCTAGCGCGCCGGCTCCCTGACATAGCGGCCGGGTGCCGGCTCGACGGGCTTGTACTTGCCGCCACCCAGCTTCTTCCTTGCGCGTCGCATGGCACCGCCATGCGCAGACAACCACACAGCCCAGTCGCGCCACCAGCTCCCTGGCCGCTCTGACGCTCCGGCGAACCAGGCATCCGGATCAGCCGGCAGGCTGTCGCCCACCCAGAAGCTGCGCCGGTTCTTGCCGGCCGGGTTGATCACGCCGGCCACATGCCCGCTGGCCCCGAGCACGAAGCGCTTTTCGCCGCCCAGCAGGCCGCTCGACAAGTAGGCGGTCTTCCACGGCACGATGTGGTCTTCGCGGGTGGCAAGGATATAGGCCGGCATGCGCAGCGAGCCCAGGTCCACCGGCTGCCCGAGCATGCTGAGGCGACCGGGCTCGCGCAGGCTGTTGGTGAGGTACATGTTGCGCAGGTAACTGCAGTACATCGGC
>VGIE01000640.1 GCA_016867955.1 Betaproteobacteria bacterium | reverse complement strand
CAACGCATGAACAACGACAGGCGATGAGCCCATACCTGGATCAATTTGCCGAGCTCGTCTCGCGCGAGCAGTTCGATCTGGCGCGCGCCAGCCTGCTGCTCGCGCAGGACGCCTATCCGGGCGTCGACGTCGACGCTTGCCTCGCCAGCATCGATGGCATTGCGGCCCGGATACGCAAGCGCATCTCCGAGGATGCCTTCCCGGCCCAGAAGCTGCATGCGCTCAATTTCCACCTGTTCACCGAACTGAAGTTCTCCGGCAACGTCGACGACTACTACGATCCACGCAACAGTTACCTCAATCAGGTGCTGGAGCGGCGCGTCGGCATTCCCATCACGCTGTCGGTGCTTTACCTCGAAGTCGCTCACCGCATCGGCCTCGAACTCAAGGGCGTGTCCTTCCCGGGGCATTTCCTTGTGAAGCTGGTGGCCGACCGCGGCCAGATCGTGCTCGACCCCTTTTCGGGCGGCGAAGCGCAGTCGGAGGCCGAACTGCGCCTGCGGCTGGCCAAGGTCATGCCGGCGGCCGATGCCCGGCGCGCCGCGCTGGCGCCCTTTCTCGAGTCGGCCACGCCGCGGCAGATCGTCGCTCGCATGTTGCGCAATCTCAAGGGCATCTACCGGCAGACCGGGCGGCACGAGCAGGCGCTGGCGGTAATGCACCGCATCCTGCTGGTCATGCCCGAGGCGGTAGAGGAGTTGCGCGACCGCGGCCTGATCTACGAAAAGCTCGAGTGTTTCCGGCCCGCGCTGTCCGATCTGCAGAACTACCTGCGCCGGCGGCCGAATGCACCGGATGCGGGGAACATCCGCGGCCGCATCGTCGATCTCAGGCAGGCTGCCGCGCGGTTGAACTGAAGCGCCCGGGATTTTCGATCGCGGCGCTGCGAGCCCGTGGATTGCCAAAAAAAACGCTATAATTCAGGACTTTGCGGCGCGACGTTCGCACGCATCTTCGTAAGTCCGCTATCTTTCAAGGTCCGCCCATGCGCGTTACGCGGGGTCTTATCGCAGACCCGTTGCCCAAGCCTGCTGCATCCCCCGCTTCCGGCGGGCGGTCGGCGGCTGCCCTCCCGCCGGGCAGCCGGGCCAGGGGGAGCCGCGGCACTGCCGTCACCATCGGCAACTTCGACGGCGCGCATGTCGGACATCAGGCCATGCTTGCGCGACTGCTGGAGGTTGCGCGCGCGCGGCAGCTGACCAGCTGCGTGCTGACCTTCGAGCCGCATCCGCGCGAGCTGTTCGCGCCGGGCCAGGCGCCGACGCGACTGACCTCGCTGCGCGAAAAGCTGGAACTGCTGTCAGTCTATGGCGTCGAGCGCACGCATGTGGTGCGCTTTTCGCGTGCCTTCGCCGCGATCCCGGCAGAGGCGTTCATCGACCGGATGCTGATCGGCACGCTGGACGCGCGCTGGGTGCTGGTGGGTGGCGATTTCCGCTTCGGCGCGCGGCGCGGCGGCGACGTTGCGCTGTTGCGTGCGATGGGCGAACTTCGCGGTTTCGAGGTGGAAGTGATGCCGGAGGTGATGCAAGGGCGGGCGCGCGTAGCGAGTTCCGCGGTGCGCGAGGCGTTGAAATCCGGCGACTTGAAGGCGGCCAGCCTCCTGCTCGGCCGCAGCTACACTATCAGCGGGCGCGTGGTACAC
>VGIE01000639.1 GCA_016867955.1 Betaproteobacteria bacterium | reverse complement strand
AAAAGAGGCTCAGGATCCATGTTTCTTCCCTCACCCCGACCCCTCTCCCGGAGGGAGAGGGGCTGTCGTGCATCGACGCACCCACACAAAAGTCGGAAGGACCAGTTTCATCAGGCCGAGCATCGCATGCAGCCATCACGACTCGACCTGATGAAGCATGGATGCTTCAGATCAGGCGAAACTTGCGTGACGAAATAGACGGCGCACTCTAAGCCAAAGGCTACCTAGCTATCGATCGCGGCCTACACCGCATCGCGCGCACCTTAAGCCCCTTAAGGAAAGCCCTTGAAAGTACGTTCACCTGGACATGTCGTGCAAAGTTCGCAAGCACCAGCGTGCCGAGCCCTTCTACAACGGCCTGTGGGGCATTCCGATCGCTGCTCGTTACCCCGCGATGTCGACGACCTTCTTCACACTCGGCAATCACCACGACTTCGCCGTCGTTGCCGTCAGCGACGATGCACAGGTGCCGCCTGCAAAGTCCGCCGGGCTGCGGCATGTCGCGGTCGAGATCGGCAACAGCATCGAGGAACTGCGCGATGCGAAGTCCTGCCGCGAGGCCGCCGGCGTGAAGACCCAGGTGCACGATTACAGCGTGTCGTTGTCGATCTATTTCGACGATCCGGATGGCAAATGCATAGAGCTCTAAGTGGGCAGATCCGACGCCCGGAAGCAGAACCCGCAACTGGTAGCGCACTCGGAACCGTTGGCGCTGTGATGCCGGCCTCGGTATGACGCCTCGCATGATCGGCAGGGGTCGATGAACCCGCGCTCGCAGTGGCTCGCGGAGGTCGCGCCCACATCCATTCCGCAGAGAAGGGTCGAGTCGGACGTCAGCGTCGATGTCGCCATCATCGGCGGCGGCTTCGTCGGGCTATGGACTGCCATCGAGCTGAAAGCACAGGCGCCCGATATGCACGTGGCGCTGTTCGAGGCTCGCCGTTGCGGCGAGGGCGCCTCCGGCCTCAACGGCGGGTTCGTGATGTCCTGGTGGCCGAAGATCGGCAGTCTGGTCCGCATCTGCGGCAGCGAGGACGCCGTCTGGTTGGCGGACGAAACGACGCGTGCGGTGCAGGCGCTAGGGACGTTCCTCGGCACGCACGGCATCGACGCCGAGTACCGGCAATCGGGATGGCTCTGGACGGCTACGACGCCGCTGCACATCGGGGCCTGGAACGGTGTCGTCGATACTGCGCGCAGGCTTGGACGCGACAAGATCTTCCAGGAACTGTCGAGCCAGGAAGTCGGGTCGAGAACCGGCTCGAGCGCGCACCTGGCGGGGATCTGCGAGCCGATCAACGCGACCGTGCACCCGGCCCGGCTTGCGAAGGGACTGGCACAGGTGGCCGAACGGATGGGTGTGCAGATCCACGAGGAGAGCCGGGTCGAGAGCCTGGTTCGGTCGGATCCCGCGAAGTTGATCTTCGCGCGCGGCACGGTCACCGCGTCACGGGTGGTGATCGCGACGAACGCGTGGGCAGCGACCATCCCGGAGCTGAAACGGCGATTCGTCTGCGTTGGCAGTGCGATCGTGGCCACACCGCCCATTCCCGAGCGGTTGGCCGAGATCGGCTGGGTCGGCGGGGAGAGCATCACCGACTCGCAGACGACAGTGACCTACTATCGAACCACGCGCGCAGGCAGGATCGTAT
>VGIE01000638.1 GCA_016867955.1 Betaproteobacteria bacterium | reverse complement strand
TTCGACATCCACGGCTGGCTCAGCGTGGTGATCACCAATGACGTCAAGGCCGCACTCAATGCCGGCAAGCCGTACGTGGCGCTGTACGTCGGTGGCATGGGCGCCAAGGACAAGAACTACCACAAGGACAGCATGATCCGGCGCGGCTTCCCGGAGGCGGCCGAGCGCATCCAGGAGCTGTACCTCGCCGGCCGCAAGGAAGAGGCTGCGGCCGCGGTACCCGACGAGTACATCGACGAGCAGTCGCTGATCGGGTCGCGCGAGCGCATCCTCGAGCGCTGGCCGCGCTGGCGCGATTGCGGCATGACCATGCTGAGCCTCAACGCGCCCACGGACGAGGCCATGGAGGTGATGGCTAACCTGGCGCGACTGCAAGGCTGAGCGGGCGGCTGCACCGGCGCCTGCCGCGAGGCGGCTGCACGAGGCGGCGGTTGCGGCTTCAAAATGGAGCCGCAACGCATTGAATTAACATAATAAATGGCATCGGGGCGGGGTGGGGCGGCATGCTAAACTGCGGCCTTCCACAGCCCCAGCAACCTTTCCCTCCCGAAGGCGACGATGAAAGCATTGAACCAGGGCGACCTCGCCCACACCGATCCTGAACTCTATGGCGTCATCCAGAAGGAAAACCAGCGCCAGGAAGACCACATCGAGCTGATCGCCTCGGAAAATTACGTCAGCCGCGCGGTGCTCGAGGCGCAGGGCTCTCGGCTTACCAACAAGTATGCCGAGGGCTACCCGGGCAAGCGCTACTACGGCGGCTGCGAGTTCGTCGACATGGCAGAAGCGCTGGCCATCGATCGCGCCAAGCGGCTGTTCGGCGCGGAGGCCGCCAACGTGCAGCCAAACTCCGGCTCGCAGGCCAATCAGGCGGTGTTCTTCGCGCTCCTCAAGCCGGGCGACACCTACCTCGGCATGTCGCTGGCCGAAGGCGGCCACCTGACGCACGGCTCGCCGGTGAATATGAGCGGCAAGTGGTTTACGCCCATCAGCTACGGCCTCAACACGAAGGAGGAAATCGATTACGAGCAGGTCGAGCGCCTGGCACACGACAAGAAGCCCCGCCTGATCCTCGCCGGCGCCTCGGCCTACGCGTTGCGCATCGACTTCGAGCGCATGGCGAAGGTGGCCAAGGCGGTAGACGCCTATTTCATGGTCGACATGGCGCATTACGCGGGGCTCGTCGCTGCCGGCCTCTACCCCAACCCGATGGGCGTGGCCGATGTCGTCACCACCACCACGCACAAAACGCTAAGAGGCCCCAGGGGCGGCCTGATCCTGATGAAGGCCGAGCACGAGAAGGCGATCAACTCGGCGATCTTCCCGGGCATCCAGGGCGGGCCGCTGCTGCACGTCATCGCTGCCAAGGCGGTGGCGCTGCAGGAGGCGCTGCAGCCCTCCTTCAAGGTCTACCAGCAGCAGGTGCTGGACAACGCCCGCATCATGGCCGAGACCCTGGCCAAACGCGGCCTGCGGATCGTGTCGGGCCGCACCGAGAGCCATGTTTTCCTGCTCGACCTGCGCGCCAAGAGGATCAACGGCAAGGTGGCGGAAGCGGCGCTCGGCAGCGCGCACCTTACCGTGAACAAGAACGCCATCCCCAACTACCCCGAGAAGCCCTTCGTCACCAGCGGCATCCGCATCGGCTCGCCG
>VGIE01000637.1 GCA_016867955.1 Betaproteobacteria bacterium | reverse complement strand
ACACCGCCGCCGCGCATCATCTTCCTCATGCAGGGGAACGGTCTCTGGCCGCACCACATCCAACCCAAGGGCATCGATAAGAAAAAGACGGACCGCCTCGTTGACCTACCGCTGGCCGATTTGGAACTGCCCGATCCCATCTCGCCGCTGGCCCCGTTCAAAAAGCGGCTTGGGGTCATCCAGAATCTCTCGCACAAGATCTCCGGCGGCGGCGACCACGGCAAACAATACGGCGCGCTGGGCTGCTTCAACTGGCGCCGCGGCCCGCTCGCGCAGACGATCGACAACGCCCTCGCCGCGGCCCGCCCCGGCCCCATCCCGGTCGTCGGCTTGGGCGTCACCCCGTCGCCCGAGACCGTGTTCATCAACAGCGTGTCGGCTATTGCCCCCAAGCGGCCTCTGCCCATCGTCTGCCAGCCGGAGGTGGCGTTCCAGACACTCTTCGGCAGCGTCGCGGAGGGGAACGCGGGGAAGGCGTTTCAGGCGCGGAACAAGTTGCTCGACTGGGCCCGCTCGGACATCAAGCGGGTGCGGGACGAGTTGCCCGCGATGGACCGGGAGAAGCTCGACGTGTACCTCGACACGTTCGAGCAGATGCGCACCCGCCAAGACAAGGTCGCGGCGCTGAAGGACCAACTCAAGGCTAACGTACCGGCCGTCGACAAGTTCGATGGCAAGGTTATCACCGGGCGGTTCGAGGCGCAGTGCGCGCTCGCGGCCGCGGCGCTGGCGTCCCGGCTGACGAACGTGGTCACCATCGACGCGTCGCCCGCCGCCTATTACACGTGGAAAGAGCTGGGCGTCACGGTCGACGGCCACTCAATCGGCCACATGACCGGGCACCCGGACCGGGACAAGCACTGCACTCCGATCCGCAAGTTCCACGCCGAGCGCGTCGCCGACCTGGCCCGGCGGCTCGATGCCATCAAGGAGGGCGACGGCACCGTCCTCGACAACACGCTGATCGTCTGGATGAGCGACTCGGGCGAGGAGCACCACGGCTTCTGCGCCGAGTGGCCTCTGGTCGTCATCGGCAACCTGGGCGGCAAGCTCAAGACGGCGGGCCGGTTCCTGCAATTCCCCAAGTACCAGAGCGCCGGGCACCGTACGATCGCGAACTTCTACCTCTCGTTGCTCCACGCCGTCGGCGACAGGCGGAAGTCGTTCGGCGAGATCGATCTGGCGCTCGAGGGCCTGCGTGACGTCAACCAAGCCGGGGTACTCGAGGAGATCATGGCGTGAAGCCCCGCGGCTCCGAATCGCCCCCATTCCGAATCCGAAGTAACCATGCTCAAGTTCTCGCTCCCGGCGCTGCTCTTGCTCGCATTGTCTTCGGCACAAGCCGCTGACACCCCTCCCCCACTGGACTGTTCCGGTGCGAGTGGCGCCGATGCCAAGACCGTTGCTCAGGCACAGAAGGCCTGGGCCGCACACCTTGGTGAGAAAGGGCATGAGAAAACGATGCCGCTCGACAAGGGCGGCAAGTTGACGGTCGAGTTGGTACTCATCCCGCCAGGCAAATACCACCGTGGCGAGGGCAAATCAACCACGCTGATTACGCTGACGAAGCCGATCTGGGTCAGCAAATACGAAGTGACCCAGCAGCAGTACGAAGGCGTGATGGGCAGCAATCCCAGCCACTTCAAGCGAGAAGGTCCGGACGCGGCACGTT
>VGIE01000636.1 GCA_016867955.1 Betaproteobacteria bacterium | reverse complement strand
ACGTCGCCTCGAACGCCGGCGAGTCGTACACCATCTGGGGTGCCAACCTCACCCACAAGTTCTAGGATTCCTTGGAGCTTGCATCGAACCGGGAGGCCTTGGCTTCCCGGTGAAGATGGAAAGACTGAAACGGGCGTCGCAAGACGCCCGTTTTTTTGCGCCCGGATCTTGTTGTTTGCAGGTTGAATGGGCATCCCCATTCCTCCTGCATGCTGATTGCACCGGCAAAGGCTTCGATGCCTTGATCCTGTGGTCTCCGACTCACCGGAACTGCCGGTGAACGCGGTGCTCGCAGTTAGAATGGCAGTTCCTCGAAATCAGCGCCGGGCGACGTCATGGGTGGCAAGCAGAGCAGGTCGAAGTCATCCCCCTTCCATGGGCGCACGCGCCCGCCAGGCCCATCGCGCGGCAAGGTCATCGACATGCTCCGCCAGGCCGTGGGTTTTCATGCCGGCGGACAGCTGGCCATGGCCGACCACCTTTATCGGCAGGTGCTCGATCTGGATCCGCAGCATGCCGATGCGCTGCACTGGCTGGGTGTGCTCGAAGGCCAGAGCGGGAATCTCGCTGCTGCCGTGGATTTGCTGGAGCGCGCGGTCGCCAGTAATCCGCAAGATCCGGTCGCATTCAACGATCTCGGCACTGCCCAGCGGGGGCTGAACCGGCGCGAGCAGGCGCTGGAAAGCTATGCCCGAGCGCTCGACGTGAAGCCGGATTACGCCAAGGTGTACAGCGACCGCGGGGCGGTATTGCATGAACTCATGCGCCTCGACGAGGCGCGGGCCAGCCTTGAGCAGGCCCTGGCCCTGGCGCCGGGCGACGTCGAGGCGCTGCTGCGGCAGTGCCGGGTGCTGGCCGAATCGGGGGAGCTTGCGGCGGCGCTGGAGCAGAGCGTTCGCGGGCTCGCGCTGGAGGACAGCGCGCGCACGCAGGGCATGTTCGCCGAAGCGCTCAAGACCGTGCGATTCCAGGGCCCGGCTGCGGGCCTGCAGGAACTAATCGTGCGAGCGATTGACGAGCCGTGGGGTCGGCCGAACGAACTGGGCCCGGCAGTGGCCAGCTTTCTGAGGCAGGTTCCGGCGCTGAAGGACTTCATCGCGCGCGCCGCCCTGCCACCTGACTTGTCCGCTGGACCATCCCTGCAAGCGCTGCTGACGGATGCTGAGGGCGTTCGCGGCGATCCGGTGTTGCTCGCCGTGCTGAGGAATGTGCTGGTCAGCGATGCGGAACTGGAGTCGCTTCTCACGCTGGCGCGACGGGCTGCGCTCATCGCCTTTGGCAGCGGCGGTGTCCCATCTCCGGCGTTGCTGGAATTCCTGTGCGCTCTGGCACAGCAGTGCTTCATCAACGAGTACGTATTCGCGATCACCGACGCAGAGACATCGCGGGTGGCCGAGCTGCGGCAACGGGTGGGAGCAATGACCGGCTCAGGCGCAGTTCCCGACGCGATGTCCGTGATTCTCGCGGCCTGTTACGGGCCGCTCACCAGTATCGCCGATGCCGAGGCCCTGCTGCAGCACCCGTGGCCTCACGCGGTCAGTCGTGTCCTGGAACAGCAATTGGAGGAGCCTGCGGAGGAAAGGCGCTGCGCAGCGTTGATCCCGGCGCTGACCCCCGTCAGTGCCGGCGTTTCGCAGCAGGTGCGCCAGCAATACGAGGAGTGCCCCTATCCA
>VGIE01000635.1 GCA_016867955.1 Betaproteobacteria bacterium | reverse complement strand
CGGCTACGACGTCACCTCCTGGTACCTGCTCTACGGACCGTCGGCGCTGCCCAAGGACCTGCAGGTCTTCCTAAACAAGGAGATCATTGCCGCGATGGAAACGCAGGACATGAAGGACCTGTTTGGTCGCATGCTGGTGCGCCCCATCATGGAACCTCTGGACAAGGTTCAGGAGCGCCTAACGCGGGAAATCAACAACTGGGAAGCCGTCGTCAAGGCGTCGGCCCCGCGCAGGTAGCAGCACACCTGCCCTGCCGCCGGGCTGGCCGCCAGCACGTGCGCGCAGCGCGGGCGTCGCCCTCGTGTCTTTCCGCCCGCGCCTGCCGCAACGGCGCGGGCGGCTCACCAAAGGAAAATCTGCCATGAACAAGCTTCTCCCCGTACTGGCGCTCGTTGGCGCCAGCCTGACCGCCCTGCCGGCAAGCCTGCTGGCACAGACCTTTCCGAACCGGCCGATGAAGATGATCGTGCCGGTCGCCCCCGGCGGCGGAACCGACCTCTCCGCGCGCGGTTTCGCCAGGGCAATGGCCGCGAAGTTCGGCCAGAGCGTGGTGGTGGAAAACCGCACCGGCGCAAACCACACCATCGGCACAAATGCGCTGGCGAAATCCGAACCCGACGGCTATACCATCGGCATCGTCACCAGCGGCTTCGCCATCAGCGCGGCCACCGACAAAACCCTGCCTTACAACCCGCGCAAGGACCTCGCGCCGCTGCTGCTGTTCGGCGACCAGCCGCTGGTGCTGATCGTCGGCGCGCACGTGCCGGCGACCAACGCGCAGGAGTTCCTGCAGCTGGCGCGCTCGAAGCCCGGCGCGGTCACCCTGGGTTCCTCGGGCGAGGACACACTGCTCGCCAATAACCTGCTGCGCAGCCTGGCGAAGGCCGACATCGTCACCGTCGACTACAAGGGTTCCGGGCAGATCATGATCGACACGCTGGGCGGAACGGTGAGCGGCATGATCACCAGCTTTGCCGCCGCGCGCCCGCAGATGGCCGCTGCGAAGATCCGCGCCATCGCCGTCACCACGCGCACGCGCGCCGCGCAGGCCCCGGACATCCCGACCCTGAATGAATCCATCGCGCCCGGCTACGACGTCACTTCCTGGTACGCCATCATGGCGCCAGCCGGCGTGCCGAGGGACATCCAGACCATACTCAACCGCGAACTCATCGCCGCCATGGACACGCCGGACATGAAGGAGCTGCTTGCGCGGATCCTGGTTCGCCCCATCGCCGAGCCGCTCGACAGGACGCAGGAGCGCCTGACGCGCGAGTTCAACAACTGGGAAGCCATCGTCAAGGCGGCCGGTCCGCGCCAATAGCCGGCTGCCGGCGCCCCAGCATGCACGACGCTGCCATCCCCGCCGCGACCACGACCATCCTGTCGGCGGGGGTCGCCTCCACCGGCGACTGGATTGCGCCGGCCGTCGTTTCGGACCATGTTCGCCGCGCCATTGACGCCATGCAGTCGGGCGGCATCGTCATCGTACCCAACGACATGGGCTACGGTTTTTGCGCGCTGCGACCCGATGCAATGCAGCGCGCCTTCCTCGCGAAGAAGCGGTCCTTCGACAAGCCCTGCGGCCTGTGGGGCAGCTGGGAGGTGAGCCGCGAGCTCCATATCCTTCCCGATGAAAAACGCGAGATGATCCGGGCCATCGATGTCGAGGA
>VGIE01000634.1 GCA_016867955.1 Betaproteobacteria bacterium | reverse complement strand
GCGCGCGGCGCGGCCCATGCGCGCCAGCGCAGTCGGGTCAGCGCACAGCCCGGCAATGGCCGCGGCCCATGCAGCCACCTCGCCCGGCGGCAGCAAGCGGCCGGTTTCGCCCTCGACCACGATCTCGGGCAACCCGCCGTTGGCCGAGGCCAGCACCGGCAATCCACACGCCATGGCCTCCACGACGCTGATACCAAATGCCTCCTCACCGACGGATGGCTGCAGGCATAGGTCACAGTTTGATAATAATTCCGGCAGCGCCGCGTGCTCGAGCGCGCCGGCAAAACGCACCCGCTGCGCAAGCCCCAGCCGGACAGTCAGGGCCTCGAGCACCGGGCGCTCCGGACCATCCCCCACCACGAGGTAGCGGATGTTGGCGGGCAGATCCGCCATGGCTTCAATGACCACCCGTGTTCCCTTCCAGCCGACCAGTCGTCCGACGCTGACCAGCAGCACGTCCCCGGGACCCGCGCCATGCCGTGTCCGCAGCCCCGGGTCGCGCGCCTGCGGCCGGAAAGCCTGCGTGTCCACCCCGTTGTGGATGACCTCGACCTTGCGGCCATAGCGCCGCGCGATCTGGCGCGCGTTGTAGCCGCTCGACGAGACCCAGTGCATCACGGCGTCGGCGAACCAGCGGTCCGCGGGAAAGAAATCCGTTCCGCCGGAGCGGAACAAGGTCTGCGCGCGCAGCCCGAGCTCCCGCGCTCGCCACAGCACCGGGAAATCGAAGGGCTTGTTGACGATGACCGCGTCGTATCCTGCCGTCACGAGGTGCGGCAGCGCATGCCGCGCGAACGACAGCCGCTCGGCCAGCCGCCGGAAACGCACGCCGAGGTTCGGCCATTCCTTTTCCGCGCGGAACGCGAACTGCGCCAGGAGCACCTCGTCGTGGCGCGCGCTGCCGCGGTTGCCGGCGACGATGCTGACCTCGTGCCCGCGACGCGCCAGGGCGCGGCCCGCCTCCCAGCAGTAGGTCTCCAGGCCGCCGGACAGGTAGGTTGCGGTCACGTTGTAGAAGCACACGCGCATCAGGCCCTCCCTGCGGGTGATGCCGCCCGCGCGCCGCGGGCGAGATAGCCCAGCATTGCGCCATTGAGCGCCCAGAACAGCAGCGCCCCGTCCCGGACGAAGAAGTCGTTGGTCAGGTTGCGCCCGACCACGCCGATGATCAGCAATATGCCGGCCACCGCCACTACCCGGCGATCAGCCTCACCGGCACGCCAATGCCGCCAATACGCGTGCAGCAAGGCAATGAACAGTGCGGCAAGCGCCAGCATTCCGGGCCAGCCCATCGCGATGCCGTAGTTCAGGAAGACGTTGTGCGGGTGCCAGAGCAGGGATTGCGGCTCGCCGACGGGCACGAGGTCGGGATATGCCTTCTTCATCGCCTCGCGACCAAAGCCCGCCCCCGCCAGCGGGTGATCCTGGATGCGCGCGAACACCCGCTTCCAGTGCATGAGGCGGTAGTCGTTCTCGATCACCTGCAGATCCGCACGGCTCTGGCTGAACTTGGCCTTGTGCGAGACATACAGGGCGCCACCGGCGAGCATGAGCGTTCCGCCGATGGCCACGGCGGTCAGCGCACGGCCGCGACCCCCTTTTCCCGCTCCACCCAGAAGCCAGATGGCTACGGAGAATTGCACGCCGAAGACGACCCACAGGATACGTTGCTGGCTCAGCA
>VGIE01000633.1 GCA_016867955.1 Betaproteobacteria bacterium | reverse complement strand
TGCGCAGGGGCGGGACGTGGCGGTCCGCGTCTCCGGCAACCTGAACGCGAACAGCGGCGACATGCTAGTGGCGGCGGCGGCGCAGGGCGCCGGCATTGCCTGGGAGCCGAGTTTCATCGTCGGCCCCGCCCTGCGCGCCGGCCGGCTGGTGTCGATTCTCGCCGACTTCGAATCGCCGCCGCTGGAGATCTGGGCGGTGTATCCGAGCCGGCGGCATCTCTCGGCCAAGGTGCGGGTGTTCGTGGATTTCCTCGTCGAGCGCTTCAGCGATGCGGGCGACTGGGCACGGTCCGGCGCGGGCATGCCCTGAAGCGTGCTCGTCCGGGGCATGTACGTCCGGGGCATGCGCATCCGCAACCTGTTCCTTGAGGCTGGCCGGCTGCTGCGCGCAGGCCGTCGGCCCCCTGGGGGCGTGACCGCTCGGGTACAATCCGGGCCATGACGATGCCCGCCGCCGACGACAATATTCTGGTCGAAATCAAGGACCTGCATTTCTCCTACGGCGACCGGCCGTTGTTCAAGGGGCTGTCGCTGCAGATTCCGCGCGGCAAGGTGGTCGCCATCCTGGGCGCCAGTGGCTGCGGCAAGACCACGCTGCTGCAGATGATCGGCGGGCAGCGCCGCCCTGATCGCGGGGAGGTGGTGGTTGACGGCCAGGCGGTGCAAACGCTCGGCAACGACGAGCTGTTCGAACTGCGCAAGAAGATGGGCATGATGTTTCAGGCAGGCGGCCTGTTTACTGACCTCACGACATTCGAAAACGTCGCCTTCCCGTTGCGCGAGAACTTCAAGCTGCCCGAGCCGGTCATCCGCGAGCTGGTGCTGATGAAACTGCACGCCGTGGGGCTGCGCGGCGCAGTGCGGCTTATGCCCAGCGAACTGTCCGGTGGCATGTCGCGTCGCGTTGCGCTGGCGCGTGCCATCGTGCATGACCCCATCCTGTCCATGTACGACGAACCCTTCGCCGGACTGGACCCGATTTCGCTCAACCTGATCGCGGAACTGATCCGGCGCCTCAACGACGCGCTGGGCACCACCTCCATTATCGTGACCTACGACGTCAGCGAATCGCTGAAACTGGTCGACTACGTCTACGTCATCTCCGATGGCGTGCTGGCTGGCGCGGGCACGCCGGACGAATTGCTGGCCTCCGACGATCCTTTCCTGAGCCAGTTCCTGCACGCCCTGCCCGACGGGCCGATCCAGTTCCATTATCCGGCCGCAAGGACGCTCCAGAACGACCTGCGTCTCCGCGAGTAGCCGAGAGCCCGTTTCGAAATTGGCGATACGGACCTCAAGCAGGGGAGCCCCGGGGAAGTATCCCCGCAAACGTGAAACTGGCACCGACGATGCGAGGCGGACATCCCGTTGCGCTCACCCGAGGCAGAGTGCCGCACGGCAATCCTGTCAGGCGCTGCAGGACGAGGGCAGTGTCGCAAGTGGCACCATAGCGAGTCACGGAGTACCATCGAACGGGCGCCGTGCGCTGTTGCAGCGATGAAAGGAGTCCGCTATGCAGGTGAAGGAGGTATTGAAGGTCAAGGCCAACACTACGCTGTTTAGCGCCAGTCCGGACACGCCGCTGTCCGAGGCTGTCATCACCATGGCCGATCAAGACATCGGGTCGCTGGTGGTGCTGAAGAACGGGCGACTGGTGGGCATGCTGACGTTTCGCGAAGTGCTGATCAAGG
>VGIE01000632.1 GCA_016867955.1 Betaproteobacteria bacterium | reverse complement strand
GAGCGCTGGACACATCACTACAACTGGCATCGCCCGCACCAAGGTATCAAGGGCGTGGCACCGATCAGTCGTCTCGCTCAGTCCCGAAATAACCTCTTGACGCTTCACAGCTAGTGCTTCCAGTTCACTGGATTGACGAACATCGGATCATTGCAGGCGAGCTCGGCTGCGTCGAAGCGCGCCGCGGACTCGAAGGCCAACACGCAGCCGCGGAACTGCGCCACGCTCTCCACGCCGATCAGCACCGTGTCGACGTAGGGCACATCCCGCACGAATGCCAGCGCAGCCTGCGTCGGCGTGATGCCTTGTTCCTTCACTGCCGCGTGCCAACGCTTGAGGAGCGGCGCAATGGGATCGAAATAGACCGGAATCCGGTCCGGCGGCAACAGCAGCAGGCCTTGCAAGAACGCCGATCGCGTGTGAACCTCGACGCCACGCACATGGAGGCGTTCCAACTGGCCGTTCAAGAGCATTCTCTGATCGAGCACGCTCAGTGGCGCCTGAACGATGTCAGGCCTGAAGCGCTCAAGCAGCGCGTCGACTTGATCGCCGTCGTAGATCGACGCGCCGATCTTTTCGACCAGTCCCTGGTCCTTCAATAGAGACATCGCCTGCCAGAGTTTTTCGCCGCCCGGTGCGAGGAGATCGTCGGCGTGGTGCGCGAGCAGGCCGTACACCGCCGGGGACGAGAGCCGCTCGAGCGAGCGATGGAATACCGCATCCAGTTCCAACGCGTGCCCCTGAGTGATCGTCGACGCCGCGAATCGAGGCGTCTTGGTTATGACGCGAAAGCGGGCGAGCGCATTGCGGCCGAGTACGGACTCCGCATCGCCGTACAACGCCGCTGTATCCAGCACGTCGACTCCGCGACCCGGTGCTTCGCACAATATCGCCGACACCATCTCGACCTGGGTTCGACCGCCCTGGTTGGATACGCCGTAGTCCATGCCCCACTGCACCGTCCCCAGCCCGAGCTTGCTCACGTGCGCTATCCGGTGAGCGACTGGCGCAGTGCACGAACAACCATGTCGTGGTCGTTGTCCGTCAGCCCTGAATACATAGGCAGGCTGAGCGCCTCGGCAAAATAACGCTCGGCGTTCGGGCAGTATCCGGCCGCGAAGCCCATCCGCTCGTAATAAGGCTGCCGATACACCGGGATGTAGTGCAGGTTCACCAGCACGCCAGCCTCGTGCATCGCCTGGTATATCTGCCGGTGCGTCCTTCCAATTTCAGCCAGCTTCAGGCGAATGACGTAAAGATGGTAGCTGGAGCGCGCGTCCGGATGCTGCCAAGGGATAGTAAGCGGCAGCTCGCGTAGCGCTTCGTCGTAGCGCGCCGCGATCACGTGCCGCCGCCCCACGAACTCATCGAGTCTTTGCATCTGGCTCGAGCCGAGCGCGGCCTGGATGTCGGTCATCCGGTAGTTGAAACCGAGCTCGATCTGCTGGTAGTTCCACAGCTCGTTCGCGGCGCGCGGGTGCATCTCGGCTGCGTCGTTGGTGATGCCGTGGCTGCGGAGCAGCCGCATGTTGCGCGCGAGCCGCTCGTCGTTGGTGACCGCAATGCCACCTTCGCCGGTCGTGATGACTTTCACCGGATGGAAGCTGAAAACCGCGATATCGCTGTATCGGCAATTGCCGACCGGATCCCCCTTGTAGCGGCCGCCGATCGCATGGGCAGCGTCCTCGAGCA
>VGIE01000631.1 GCA_016867955.1 Betaproteobacteria bacterium | reverse complement strand
CACGAACCAGACCATCGCCAGTCCGCGCAGCGACCCGCGACGGGCGCCATCCGCGACGGGCGACCTTCCTACTGCCGGAAAGCCGTCCAGGCACCGGCTGGCAAGCCGGCGCCTGCCGCGCGCACGCCCTCGATGCGGTTGCCCAGCACGCGCCCGCTGTACTGCACCTCCCCGGCGCTGAAGCTGATGCGCTCGCCGTCCATGCGCGCCTTCGGGAGCTCCGTCTTCACGCCGTTGGCACTGAGCGTGCCGCGCAGCATCTGGAAGTTCTGCTCCAGCACCAGCTCGCCCTGCGGCAGGCGCCAGTTGCCCGCCACCCGTGCCGGCACGACGTAGAGCTTGACGTTGCACCAGGGCTCGCAACCGTTCTTCATCTCCTCGTCGACATCCGGCGTCTAGCCATCGATGCCAAAATAATTCATCACGATGCGCGAGCCGGGCCTGAGTTCAAGGAACTTCGGCAGCAGGCGGCGCAGGTTGTCGGGCAGCAGGAACAGCGCCAGCACCGTGCCGCGCGAGATGTCGGCCTCGCACATGTCGCCCTGCACGAAGGAAACCTTGTCGGCCACGCCTTCACGCACGGCCGCGCGGTTGGACAGTGCGACGAGGTCGGGATTGAACTCGACACCGAGGCTGCGCGCGCCGTGCCGGCCGGCAGCGATGATGTTGCGGCCGTCACCGGAACCCAGGTCGATGACGAAGTCCTCGCGCGTTACCTGCGCCAGGTCCAGCATGCGCTCCACCACCGCCGGCGGCGAGGGCACCCAGATGACATCCTTGCCCTCCTGCCCGACTTTCGGCTTGTAGGGATCTTCGGCTGCAGGCGGCACCTGCCCGCAGGCGGACGCAAGCAGCATGCAGGCAAACGCGATCAGGCGCGGCACGGCAACCGCATTGCGCAGAAAATGCATGTCAGTCCTCAACATTTCAAGGCATATTGTAAGCAAATGACTTGTCCAATCTGTCAGTAGATAAAGGCCTAGAGCCCGGAGCGGGAAGCGCCGGGCCCGCCGCAGCCGGCTACGCCTCGGGCAGCTGCGCCGCCGGCAGCGGCGGACGTCCGAGCACCAGGTCGGACGCCTTCTCCCCGATCATGATGGCGGGCGCATTGGTGTTGCCGCCGATGATGCGCGGCATGATCGAGGCATCCGCCACGCGCAGGCCCGCGACGCCGCGCACGCGCAGTTCGGCATCGACCACGGCATCTCCGTCACTGCCCATGCGGCAGGTGCCGACCGGGTGGAAGGCCGTGGCGCAGCGCTGCCGCGCATAGTCGGCCAGTGCCGCATCGTCGCTCACCACCGGGCCGGGCAGGATCTCCGGGCCGCGCACGCTGTCCCAGGCCGGGTCGGCGAGCATCTGGCGCGCCAGCTTCATGCCGTACACCACCAGGTCGACGTCGGCCTGCACGCTGAGGAATTGCGGATCGATTCGCGGGGGCGCCAGCGGATCGGCGCTCGCGAGGCTGACCCGGCCATGGCTCTGCGGGCGCATCAGCAGCACGATGATGCCGTAGCCGCGCCCTTTGGCATTGGGGTTTTCCAGCGTGCGGTTGGCGGGCAGCAGGATGAGCTGCAGGTCGGGGCGGTCGAGGTCCGAACGCGAACGGATGAAGCCGCCGGCATGCAGGATGATGTTGGCGAACACGCCACGGCGCGTGGCGAGGTACCTGACGCCCTGCCAGGCGAGCCACGGCAGCTT
>VGIE01000630.1 GCA_016867955.1 Betaproteobacteria bacterium | reverse complement strand
GTGGTGGTCGGCTCGGGCGGGGGCGGGTTCGGCGCGGCCCTGACGGCCCGCAAGCTGGGCCTGAGCGTGGCCATCGTCGAGAAGGACACGGTCTACGGCGGGACGACCGCGCGGTCGGGCGGCGCTCTGTGGATTCCGGCCAACCACCATGAACCTGGGGTGGGTTACAACGACTCCGCCGAGGCCGCGCGTTTGTACCTGCGCGAGGAGATCGGCGATTTCTACGACGCCGACCGCATCGAGGCCTTTTTGCAGACCGGGCCGAAGATGGCGAAGTTCCTGGAAGACGAAACCGAGGTGAAGTTCTTCCCCTACGGCTTGCCGGACTACCATTCCGACCTCGACGGTGCCGGGCAGGGCGGGCGGCCCCTGGTGTGCCTACCCTACGATGGCCGCAATCTCGGCAAGAACCTTCGCAACCTGCGGCCGCCACTGCGGGAAATCACCTTTGCCGGCATGATGTTCAGCGGCAGCCAGGAGGAGCTCAAGCACTTCTACAACTTCACCAGGTCACTCACTTCCTTCATGTATGTCACGCGGATGTTTCTCCGCAGCGCCTGGCAGATCCTGCTGCACGGGCGCACCGTACAGCTCAAGGGCGGCAACGCGCTGGTCGCGCGGCTGGCAAAGACGGCGTTCGAAATCGGCATCGACATCCGCCTTTCGTCCCCGGCGCGCGAGCTGGTCATTCAGGACGGCGCGGTGCGCGGGGTGGTCGTCGACGGGCCGAAGGGCCGCGAGCGCATTCTTGCGCAGAAGGGCGTGGTCCTCGCCGCAGGCGGCTTTCCCCACGACCCCAAGCTTCGCTCGCAGTTCTTTTCGCAGGACCCCGATGGCACGCAGACGCGGTCGCCCTCTGCCGAGGGCAATACGGGCGATGGGATCAACCTGGCGCGCTCCGCGGGCGGTGCCATCCGCTCCGACATGTACCAGCCCGGCGCATTGATGCCGGTTTCCGAGCCGATCCTCGAAGGGGGCCGCAAGGGCACCTTCCCGCATCTGGTGGACCGCTACAAGCCCGGCATGATCGCGGTGACCCGCCAGGGCGTGCGCTTCTGCAATGAAGCCAATTCCTATCACGACTTCTGCATCGCCATGACGGCGCTCGGCGAAGGTTCGGATCCCGGTGTCCACATCGTTTGCGACCACCGGGCCCTGCGAAAGTACGGCCTGGGATTCGTCAAGCCCTTCCCGGTGCCGTACGGCGCGCAATTGCGCAACGGCTACCTGAAGCGGGGCAAGACGGTGCGCGATCTCGCCGCCGCGATCGGCGTGCCGGCCGAAGCGCTGGAGAAGACCGTCGCCAGGTACAACGAAGGCGCCCGGAGCGGGCAGGACGCCGACTTCGGGCGCGGCAGCACAAGCTACAACCGCTTCCTCGGGGATGTGGAGCACAAGCCCAATCCCTGCGTCGCTCCGCTCGAAGAAGGCCCCTTCTATGCCGTGCGGGTGCGCATGGGCACCATCGGCACCTACGTGGGCATCTCCACCGACCGCAATGCGCGCGTGCTGGATGGCAGCGGCAAGCCGATTCCCGGCCTCTACGCCGCTGGCAATGACAACGCCAGCGTGTTCGGCGGCTACTACCCGGGTCCCGGCATCACGCTTGGGCCGGCGTTCACTTTCGGCTACCTGGCGGCCCACCATCTCGCGGGCAAGCCGCTGCAGGCGGAACCGGCCGGTGAGCGACGCGCGGCCAGCCA
>VGIE01000629.1 GCA_016867955.1 Betaproteobacteria bacterium | reverse complement strand
ATCCAGTCCCTCGCAGTGCAGGGCCGAGTCGAATAGGAGGATGCCGCCATGCAGCTACGCTCGTTCGCCGTGCTGGTCGCGATGCTCTGCGCGTTCGCGGGGCCCACCTGGGCGCAGGCCTACCCCGCCAAACCCGTGCGTTTCATCATTCCCTACGGCGTAGGTGGCGCGGCGGACATCGTCGCGCGGCTGGTCGCACCGCGCGTGGGGGAGCGGCTGGGGCAACAGGTGATCGTCGACAACCGTCCGGGCGCCGGTGCCATCATCGGCACCGAACTGGGGGCACGCGCGGCGGCCGACGGCTACGTCATCCTGCTGGTGAACATCGCCTTCGGCGCGAACCCGTCGCTGCACAGGAAGCTGCCCTACGACAGCGAGCGCGATCTCGCGCCGGTCACGCTGATGACGCTGCTGCCCACGGGGCTCTTCGTCCATCCCAGCCTGCCGGTGCGCAGCCCGGCGGACTTCATCAAGCTTGCCAAGGCGCGGCCCGGCACCATCACCTACGCCACCGCCGGCATCGGCAGTGCCAATCATCTGGCGATGGCTTCGTTCCAGGTGACCGCAGGGCTCGATCTGATCCACATCCCGTACAAGGGAGGGGGCGCGGTGGCGGCCGAAGTGATCGCCGGGCAGGTGGCCTCGATGTTCATCACGCTGCCGCCGGTGCTGGCGCATGTGAAGTCTGGCAGGCTGCGTGCGCTGGGCATCGGTGCCGACAAGCGCCACGAGACCATGCCGGAGGTACCGACCATCAACGAGAGCGGACTGCCCGGGTTCAAGTCCTATGAGTGGCAGGGAGTGATGGTGCCGGCGGCAACACCCAAGGAGGTGATCGCCCGGCTGCACCAGGAGATTTCCGCCGCGCTCAACCAGGCGGAAATCAAGACGCGCATCGCCGCACTGGGCGGCGAGGTGATCGCCGGCGGGCCGGCGGAACTGGCCGCGCACATCAAGAGCGAACTGGCGACCTGGAGCAAAGTGGTCGGCAGGCTGGGCATCAAAGCCGACTAGCTCTTGATGATCATCGTCGCCGGCTCCTGCGCGATCCTGCGCTTCGGCGGCCTGGTGTCGGGTGATTCGAGTTCCACGGTGTGTGGCGCGGTTTAGCAGGTCGCGAGGTCGGCACCGGAAACCAGTGCTCGCGACCCGTTGCGAAGTATCGTGAACGAGCGATCGGCGGACGATGGTATTGCGGCTCCTGCCTCGGTGGTCACGGTCGAGCGTTCTGCAGCCACGCGCCACGCCGCGACGATCAAGCGATTGAGTAGCGCAGCCTGTCCGAGCCCATTTCGTCGATCAAGACGGATCACCGCACCAGCTACGTCGCGCGCTCGCTCGGTTAAGAAGTCGTCCGCCGCGGCTAATCCGACGACAACAGGGGTCAGGTTTGCGGCGCCGGTTGGTTCGTGTCGACGAAGCGCGGCCCGCGCGGCGCGCCTGCCCTTTTTCTCACGATTGCGCAGCGGAACGCGTTGACACCCCATTGCGTCGCCGACTATTGTCGGCGCTACGAGAACGCACGCGAGACTCGTCGCGCGCATAACGGTTGTGCACACCATACCGAGGAGCGGAATATGGAACTTGGCCGTCCCGGCAAGTGGCTAATGACATGCCTTGCTGCGATCACGTCGTTTCAGGTTCTTGCCGCAGCCGGACCGCTATATCGCGTGACCGACCTTGGCTTCTTGCCGCCTTCCGGCACACAACCGCGCGCCACGTTTGCAGAG
>VGIE01000628.1 GCA_016867955.1 Betaproteobacteria bacterium | reverse complement strand
ACAGCGGAATCACGGACCCGGAGGAGCCGAGGACGTTGCCGAACCGGACCGCGGAGAATCGGGTGCGGCTCGCACCTTCGCACGCAGATGCCGCAAAGGCCTGAACGACCAGTTCCGCGAAGCGCTTGGTTGCTCCCATGGTATTGGTCGGTCGCACGGCCTTGTCCGTGGAGATGAGCACGAAAGTTTCCACGCCGTGCTTCGCGGCGGCAAGCGCGGTCCGGTAGGTGCCGAGCACGTTGTTGAACGTGCCCTCGCAGGGGTTGCCTTCGACCATGGGCACATGCTTGTACGCGGCCGCGTGGTAGATCGTGTTGACACCCGTAGCCCGGATCGCCCGCTCCACGCGGGGAATGTCGGTGACTGATCCCAGCAACGGCGTGATCTCGAATCGGGGATGCTGCGACACCTGCAGCATGTTTCGCAGATCTTGGTCGATGCTGTAGAGCGCGAATTCACTCTGCTCGAACAGGACCAGGGCCTTTGGCTGCAATGCGGCAATCTGCCGGCAAAGCTCCGAACCGATGGACCCCCCGGCCCCCGTCACCATGACGACTTTGCCGGTGATGTTGGCCTTGAGCAGTCGCGGATCCGGCGCCACCGGGTCGCGACCCAGCAAGTCATCGATGTCGACGTCCCGCAGGTCTTCGATCTTAAGTTTTCCTTCGGCGAGGTCGGATAGCGCCGGCATGGTCCGCACCTGTACCGGCATCTGCTCCAGCAACTCGATGATCTGGTTGCGGCGGTGACGTGAAACGGATGGAATGGCCAACAGTATTTCCGTCACCTGATGCCTGTCCAGAATGCCCTGCAGTTCTTCGGGCGCGAAGACTTCGAGTGAGCCCATGCGCGTGCGGTGCAGCCGCGCATCGTCGTCCAGGAACGCCACCGGCCGGAGTTCCTTGCTATGAGCGAGGGCATTCGCCAACTGGACTCCTGCCGAGCCTGCGCCGTAGATCACGACATTGCGGCGCGAGCTGCCATTAGCGCGGGATGACCGGGTCTGGCTGAGCCACGCACGCGCAAGCGCGCGCGTGCCTCCGATCAGGAGCAGGGCCAGCACCGTGTGAATCACCATTACCGAACGCGGTACGTCATCGACCGGCAGCAAATACACGGCAGCGGTCAGCAATACTGCGTAGATGACCACCGCCTTAGCGACGCTGGTCATGGCTTGTGCGCCTAGAAAACGGATGACGGCGCGATACAGCCCGGAGCGCACGAACACGGGAATCGCGACTACCGGTGCAATGGCGAACAGCATCAACGCGCCCTGCGGTGGCGTCTGGAAGCTGTCGAAACGGAGAACGAAGGCCAGCCACAGGGTGACTTCCAGCGTGACGACGTCCGTGATCACGATCAGGAACTGTTTCTGGCGGCGAGTCAATCCAAGGAGCCAATCCACGAGACGGCCGGAGGTGGCCGCTGCGAAGAGGAGTGCGACGCATGCCATCGCGAGGATGCCGGCCAGTATCCATTCGAGCGTGGTGCCGGAGAATTCGCCTGCCCTGGCACTGCGGACTAGGTACCTTGTTGAGCCCGGCGCAAAGCAAGGGGCCTGCGGGCCGCTCTCGGAGGAGAGTCGAGCCGCCTGATTGCATGCCGTTAATGCTACTGCCCTGTCCGAGGCATGAAACACGATTACCCCATTGGCGATGGACACGGATGGCTCGAAAATGGGTTCAGGTGACAGGTACTTTTTCTGAGTCTCGTCTAGTTCAGCCAGACACG
>VGIE01000627.1 GCA_016867955.1 Betaproteobacteria bacterium | reverse complement strand
CACGATCGCGGTGAAGCTGCGCTACGAGGACTTCCGCATCATCACCCGCGCGGTGAGCGTGCCGGGCACCGCGCTCGACGCGCGGACCATCCGCCGCGCCGCAGGGCAGTGCCTGAAGAAATTCCCTCTCGAACGCAAGCTCAGGTTGATCGGGGTGCGGGCGGACCGGCTGTGCCGGCCGGATGAACCGGTGGCCGGGAACGAATCCGGCATCCGGTCCGGGGAGGGCCAGCTGGCGCTGCCACTGGCGAACTGAGCGCTGCGCGCGAGCTGTGAACCACCTGACGCTCATGTCAGCATAATGCTCACATTTGTATGTCCGGCGCGCCCATTCACTTTTTTTCGTCAGGATAATTAGCCCCTGCGCCGGCCTTGAACGGATGCCTCTTCTGCCAGTACCGCGCGATCTCGATGCGGCGCGCGAACCACACGCCGTGGCGCCGCGAGGCGTACTGCAGGAACCTCTCCAGCGCGGCCATGCGACCGGGCCGGCCGGCGAGCCGGCAGTGCAGGCCCACCGACATCATGCGCGGCGTGACCGCGCCCTCCTCGTGCAGCACGTCGAAGGTGTCCTTGAGGTAGCTGTAGAACTGCTCGCCCGAGTTGAAGCCCTGGGGCGAAGCGAAGCGCATGTCGTTCACATCCAGCGTGTACGGGACGATGAGTTGCGGTTTGCCATAGCGCGTGTCATACCAGGGCAGGTCGTCGTTGTAGTCGTCGGCGTCATAGACGAAACCGCCCTCCTCCACCACCAGACGCCGCGTGTTGGGGCTCGTGCGCCCGGTGTACCAGCCGAGCGGCCGTGCGCCGGTGAGGCGCGTGTGGATCTCGATGGCGCACTGCATGTGCTCGCGCTCGATACGCAGCGGCACGTGCTGGTAGTTGATCCAGCGGTAGCCGTGGCTCGCCACCTCGTGGCCGTCGCGCAGGAACGCCTCCACCGCGGCGGGGTTGCGCTCCATGGCCATGGCCACACCGTAGACGGTGAGCGGGATGCCGTGGCGGCGGAACAGCGCCAGCAGCCGCCACACGCCCACGCGCGAGCCGTACTCGTAGATCGACTCCATGGACATGTGGCGCATGCCCTTGATCGGCTGCGCGGCGACGATCTCGGAGAGGAAGGCTTCGCTCGCCGCATCGCCATGCAGCACGCAGTTCTCGCCGCCTTCCTCGTAGTTGAGCACGAACTGCAGCGCTACTCGTGCATTGCCCGGCCAGCGCACATTCGGCGGCCGCTCGCCATGGCCGATCAGGTCACGCGGGTAAGCCGCGGATCGCCCCGTCGCCTGTGCCGGCTTTCCGGCCAGGGCGCGCGTCCTGCCGCCAGCCTTTGCCCCCGCCGCCCCGCCACGGGCCGCCTTTGGCTTGATGCTGCTCGTCATGATGCATAGCCCTCGATGAAGCGGCTCAGCACGCGCGCAGCGATGCCAGCGTCCTCCGTCGTGATGGATTCGGCAGGATTGTGGCTGATGCCGCCCCGGCAGCGCACGAACAGCATGGCCACATCGGTGATGGCGCTCATGGCCATGCCGTCGTGGCCGGCCCCTGACGGCAGGAGCCGGTTCGCCACGCCCTCGGCCGTCACCGCGCGTCCGAGCTGCGTCTGCAGGCGCGCAGCGCATGCCGTGGCCGCCTGTTCCTGCAGCACGTCGATGCGGACCGTGAGGCCGCGCCGCGCCGCTATGTCGCGGAAGGCCTGCCGCATGCGCGCCACGCCGGTCTCGCGCGAGGCATCCGAGGGCG
>VGIE01000626.1 GCA_016867955.1 Betaproteobacteria bacterium | reverse complement strand
GCTCGCCCTGCATCATCTTCGACACAGGGATGCCGGTGGCGCGCGACACCACTTCGGCAATCTCCTCCGCGCCAACCTGTGTGCGCAGCAGCCTGGGCTTCTCGGCAGACTTGCCACCCTCGGCAGGCGACTTCTCGGCCTTGTTCAACTGTGCCTCCAGCTGCGGAATCCTGCCGTACTGCAGTTCGGACATGCGCTGCCAATCGCCCTTGCGCCTGGCGGCCTCCATTTCGAGCTTGAGCTTCTCCAGCTCTTCCTTGACGTGCTGGGAACCCTGCACGTCTGATTTCTCCGCCTTCCAGATCTCCTCCAGGTCGGCGTACTCGCGGCCGAGCTTGTCGATCTCGCCCTCTAGCAGCGCGAGGCGCTTCTGCGAGGCCTCGTCCTTCTCCTTCTTGACCGCCTCGCGTTCAATCTTCAGCTGGATCAGGCGACGGTCGAGCTTGTCCATGACTTCGGGCTTGGAGTCGATCTCCATCTTGATGCGCGCGGCCGCCTCGTCGATGAGGTCGATGGCCTTGTCCGGCAGGAAGCGGTCGGTGATGTAGCGGTGCGAGAGCTCCGCCGCGGCCACGATGGCCGGATCGGTGATGTCAACGCCATGATGGACCTCGTACTTCTCCTGCAGACCGCGCAGGATGGCGATGGTCGATTCCACCGACGGCTCCTGCACCATGACCTTCTGGAAGCGCCGCTCGAGGGCGGCATCCTTCTCCAGGTACTTGCGGTATTCATCCAGGGTGGTGGCGCCGACGCAATGCAGTTCCCCGCGCGCCAGCGCCGGCTTCAGCATGTTGCCCGCGTCCATCGCGCCCTCGGCCTTGCCTGCACCCACCATGGTATGCAGTTCGTCGATGAAGACGATGGTCTGGCCTTCGTCCTGGGCCAGTTCCTTGAGCACCGACTTCAGGCGCTCTTCGAACTCGCCGCGATACTTGGCGCCGGCAATCAGGGCCGCCATGTCCAGCGAGAGGACGCGCTTGTTCCTCAGCGTCTCCGGCACCTCGCCGTTGACGATGCGCTGCGCGAGGCCCTCGACGATGGCAGTCTTTCCGACGCCCGGCTCGCCGATCAGTACCGGGTTGTTCTTGGTACGGCGCTGCAGGATCTGGATGACGCGGCGGATCTCGTCGTCGCGGCCGATCACCGGATCGAGCTTGCCGGAGCGCGCGCGCTCGGTCAGGTCGATGGTGTACTTCTTCAGCGCCTCGCGCTGGCCCTCGGCTTCCGCATCGCCGACGTTCTGGCCGCCGCGCACCGCACTGATGGCCTGCTCCAGCGCCTTGCGACTGCCGCCGGCTTCCGCCAGCAACCGGCCCGCCTCGCCGGCACCCTTTTCCGTCAGTGCGAGCAGGAACAGTTCCGCGGCGATGAATTCATCGCCGCGCTTCTGCGCTTCCTTGTCCGACAGATTGAGCAGATTGGTCAGCTCGCGGCCGATCTGTACTTCGCCGCCATGACCTTCCACCCGGGGCAGGCGGTCGATCGCCTTGCCCGCCTGCTCGCGCAGCTTCCCGACATTGACGCCGGCACGCGACAGCAGGGACTTGGCGCCGCCGTCTTCCTGGTCCAGCAGGGCCGAAAGCAGGTGTACCGGCTCGATGAACTGGTTGTCGCGCCCGACGGCGATGCTCTGGGCATCGGCCAGCGCCTGCTGAAAACGCGTCGTGAGCTTGTCGATTCGCATGTCTTCCCCTTGAGGCCAACGGCACGCTGACCTGAGAGTATGACGGCCGGTTCGGCATCATTCGGGGT
>VGIE01000625.1 GCA_016867955.1 Betaproteobacteria bacterium | reverse complement strand
CCCTGCAGCGTCGTCACCATCGCGCCGACCACGCGGCCGTTCTCCTTGATCAGGTCCTTCACAGGGGAGGACAGCCACATCTGCACGCCGAGGTTGAATGCCGACACGGCAAGGCGCCCGACCAGCGCCCTGCCCCGCACCATCTGCTCGCTGCGGCCGTATACGATCATGTCGCGGGCGTGCGCAATCAGCTTCTTCACCACGAACCACAGCGACTTGAACGAGCGCCCGGCGCGCATGAACTCCTTCGTCTCCACGCTGGAACCGATGGCCAGGCCGAGGAACAGGGTCTGCGGCAACTGATTGCGCAGGGCCTTCAGGTGCGGGCCCATCCTGCTGGTCTCGTAGTTCACCGTGCAGAGCGACCGCATGGTGCGCGAGCGCGGGTTCTCCGACACGTAGTCCGGATAGTCCATGGGGTAGAACTTCACCTCGGTCTCGCGCTCCATGTAGTCGACCATCTCCTTGCCGTACCTGAGATAGGACTCCACCTTGTTCGGGTCGAGCGCCTCGCCGCCCTGGTCGTAGATGTAGTCGCGCGCGATGTCGATGGAGTCCACGGCGCCGGCCTTCCCGTTCATCTCCACCGAGTAGCGGTTGCCGGGAATCCAGATCATGCCGCCCGAGAACGCCGTGGTGCCGCCGTAGACGGCATCCTTCTCAAGGATGATGACCTCCTTGCCGGCCTTGGCGGCGGTGACCGCGGCGGTCAGGCCGGCGGCGCCACTGCCGACGACGAGAACGTCGCAGTTTTCGGTTCTGACTTGCATGGGTCTCCCCGTTTTCCTCATGTCACAGGTGAGCGGCCTCGAACTGGCCTCCCTCTCACGTGGCGATTGCAAAGTCCAGCGTCTTCGCATGCGAGAAAATTAACTGGGGTCAATACTCGCGTCGACCCCCGGAAGATTCTAGCTCGCCCCCTCCCGGCAGGGCCTGCGGACGCGGGACTGCTCCAGTTGCGCGGTCCAGCCCACGCCCGAAGCAGTTGGGCAGTGGATGCTGATGCGCCTGTCCGCCATGGCATGGTTCATGGACGCCAGCCCGTTCCCCACCTGTCTGCACGAGGCATTGACGGTATTCACCAGCCCAACCGCTTCGCAACTGCATCAAATGGATAGCTGCGCAGCGCCGAGCGTACACTTCCGTTGCGTTAACCCCCGGGAATGCGACAAATTGAGCGAGCTTGAAGGTGCGTGATTGGTCGGTCCGGCGATCGCGTCAACTGGCCTTACGGATGCGCTGCCCCTGGAAATCACCCCGGTGCACGGGATAGTTTCCGTTGGCTCGCCGAGGGCGATGGAAACCGGGTGCGGCTGCGCATGGCCATGAAGGCGGGGGCCATGCTGGGCAACATGCGGGAAGCCTGGTGGATGCCGGTGGCCGAGATACCTGGCGACGAGGCTTCCACAGGGCGTCAGCTGGTAAGCACGCAGCGCGGACTTCCTCACACCATCATGGTCAACAGCAAGGGGCGTCGATTTACCAATGAGGCTGCCAATTACAACGCCTTCGGCGGTTTGTTTCACGAAATCGACGTGGCGAATTTCAGGTATGCCAATCTGCCTTGCTGGATGATTTTCGACAGCACCTATGTCCGCAAGTATGGTTTCGGCGGACGCCGATACAGCACCCCGGGAGACGTGGCCGACTGGGTTCAGCGCGCACCGGATCTGCCCGGTCTGGCGAAACTGCTGGGCATACCGACCCGATCACTGGCCAACACGGTTACGCGCTGGAACGCCAACGTCGCCGCTG
>VGIE01000624.1 GCA_016867955.1 Betaproteobacteria bacterium | reverse complement strand
AGTCCACTTAGGAGCGCCTAACAGAAGTGCCACTAGGCGCCCTGACTTAGGGGGTGCGCAGGGATGTTGCCCCTCGCACCAATAGGCGCTCTAGGTCGCGGGCCGATTCTCCTGCGAAACCGGGCCTGCGCATGCACCATGCGGCGGGTTGCCGATCCGATTGGATGAAGACTGTGACCGAAGCGGCGAACGACGCGGCGAGCGAGACCCGGAAACTGAGCGGCATCAAGGTGATGGTGATCGACGACTCGAACACTATCCGCCGCAGTGCCGAGATCTTTCTCGCGCAGGCGGGATGCGCCGTCATCCTCGCCGAAGATGGCTTCGAAGCGCTGTCCAAGATCGCCGCTCGGTGCTGGAGCGAATCACGGCGCCCTTCGAGCACCTGCTGCGCAACGCGGTGAGCCACGGCATCGAGATGCCGGCGGCGCGTGCCGCTGCTGGCAAGCCCGAGATGGGCGATATCCGTATCGAGGTGTCGCAAGAGGGCAATGAAGCCCGGATGGCGATCAGTGACGATGGCGGCGGGCTGGACCTCTCAGGCATTCGCGCCAGGGCGCTGGCGCTGGGCGTGCTGAAGCCCGGCGACACTCCCAGCGACGCCGAAGCGGCCGACCTGATCTTCATGGCCCGGCCTGTCCACGGCGCAGGCACCGACACAGGTGGCCGGCCGGGGCATCGGCATGGACGTGGTGCGCTCCGAGACGGCGGCGCTGGGAGGCCGCGTGGAGTTGAATTTCACTGCGGGCGCCGGCTCTCAATTCATCATCTACCTTCCGCTGACGCTGGCAGTGACACAGGCCGTGCTGGTGCGTGCCGGCGCGCACAGCTTTGCCGTCCCCTCGGTGATGGTGGAGCATGTCGGGCAGTTCTGGCCCGAGCAGCTCGAGGCGGCGCGGCGCGAACGCTCGGTGGCCTGGCAGGAGCGGCGGCGCGCCTTTCATGATCTGTCCGAACTGCTCGGCATGGAGGCGGAACCCTTGGGCAAGAAGCACCAGGCGTCGGTGATGTTCCTGAAGAGCGGCAGCAATACGGCCGCTCTGCATATCGACGACATCATCGGTAGCAATCAGGAGATCGTCGTCAAGACACTCGGGCCGCAGTTGCAGCGCCTGCCGGGGATCGCCGGAGCGACGGTGCTGGGCAGTGGCGAGATTGCCCTGACCATCAATCTGGTCCTGCTTGCCCAACAGCATGCCCTTCGAGTGGCCGGGCGGTGGGCGGAGGAGGCCGTCGGGCGGGCCCCGAAGGCGGCAGTGCATGCGCCGCCGCCGCCCCCCAGCGTCATGGTGGTCGACGACTCGCTCACCGTGCGAAAGTTCACCGGGCGCCTCATCGAGCGCCATGGCTATGAGCTCATGGTGGCGCGCGACGGTGTCGAGGCGCTGGAGAAGCTGCGCGACACGCTGCCCGACGTGATGCTGGTGGACATTGAAATGCCGCGTATGGACGGCCTCGAGCTGACCCGTACCGTGCGCGCCGATCCGCGGCTGGCGCACATTCCCGTCATCATCATCTCGTCGCGCACGGCGGAAAAGCACCGCAGCCATGCCGGTGAAATCGGCGTCAGCGCATTCCTCGGCAAGCCGTACCCGGAAGACGAACTGCTGGCCCTGATCGCTGGCTTCGTGAAGAATGCGCCGGCCTGACCGGGATCGCTGGCGTCCGGGGTGCCGGCCCGGCGGGCCGGATGACGGCCGCTTGTCATGGCGACAATGCGGCCGATTTGACATGCGCCCGGTAAAGGCGCACAGTTC
>VGIE01000623.1 GCA_016867955.1 Betaproteobacteria bacterium | reverse complement strand
CACGCGTTCGAGCCAGCCCAGCGGCGTAATCATCGATAGCAGCGTATGCAGTTCTGCATGCTCAGGCACCCTGGATTGGATGAACAGGACTGACTGGGCAGGGTCCACGCCCGCCGCGAGCCAGTCGATCACCATATCCCAGACGCTCTGTTCGATCATCTCGGGCGAGTCGTAATGCGTCGTCAGGGCGTGCCAGTCGGCGACGAAAAAAAAGCACGAATACTCCGCCTGCAGACGGACCCAGTTCTTGATGGCCCCATGGAAGTGGCCAAGGTGCAGCGCGCCAGTCGGGCGCATACCTGAAACGATGCGTTCTTGGAACATGTATGCCTTAAAGACCCAGTAGGGCTATCGTGCTCCTACAGGTGAAAGATTATCTCGATAACCTGAATCGATCCCTGCACCATCGGCGACAGGACCAGACTCAACACATTGGTGAACAACAGCACCAGCAGGATCGGAAAACCCAGCGGTTCCAGCCGCGAATAGCCGCGCGCCAGGCGATTGGGCAGCAGCGACACAGCAATCCGTCCGCCGTCGAGGGGAAGGATGGGCAGCAGGTTAAGCACCATCAGCACGACGTTGACGGTAATGCCCGCCTCGGCCATCAGACTGAGCGGCAGCGTGAAAAGGTTGGGCGGCATCAGCATTGCCCCCTTCAACACCAATGCCCAGGCAATGGCCATGACCAGGTTGGCTGCCGGCCCTGCCGCCGCCACCCAGAACATGTCCTGTTTCGGGTTGCGCAGCGCATGGAAGTTCACCGGCATGGGTTTCGCCCAGCCGAAGAGGATCCCCGAGCCGGCGGCCAGCTTGCTGGTGACCAGGATGACCAGCGGCACGATGATCGTGCCCACAAGGTCGATATGCCGCAGCGGGTTCAGGCTGATGCGTCCCAGACTCCAGGCGGTCGTGTCGCCGAAGTGCCGCGCGACGTAGCCATGCGCCGCCTCATGCAGGGTAATGGCGAACATTACCGGCAGCGCATAGATCGCGATGGTCTGGACGAGGTTCAATTCCGTGGCCGCCGTACAGCGGTGTCAGAAGCATGTAAGGCTTTGGATTCTAACAGAGCGACTCCGTACACCCTCCGATCCTTCACCAAAGAGCGCCTGACCGCATTGCCTTCAGGCAGCGTGACGCAACGGACACTGAAGGGCCCTGATACGCAACCGCGCACTCAATCCGCTTGAGGCCCCTAAAAGAGTGGCGCAGAAGCAACCTGTCCCGCGCCCTGCCGCAACACCTGTGCCTGCGGGCCGCTCAGGTCGATCACCGTCGTCGGCACGTCTCCACAAGGACCGGCATCGAGCACCAGCGCCAGATCGTGCTGCAGACGAGTACGCAATTCCCGCGCGTCGCTAACCGCTTCTCTGTCTCCCGGGATGATTGCCGTCGTCGAGAGGACAGGCTCCCCGATCGCCTCGAGCAGTGCCTGCACCACCGCATGGCGCGGAATGCGCACGCCAATGGTCTTGCGCCTCGCATGCAGCGCACGACGCGGCATCTCCTTGGTGGCCTCCAGTATGAAGGTATAGCACCCGGGAACCAGTTGCTTGATGAAACGGAATCGCGCGTTGTCAACCCTAGCGAACAGCGCCACCTGCGCAAGGTCGCCGCAAACGATGGTCAGGTGATGCTTTTCGTCGACATCGCGGATCCGCCTCAGGCGGTCGGCGGCATCCTTGTCGCCAAGATGGCAGCCGAGCGCATAGAAGGAATCCGTGGGATAGCCGATTACCCCGCCATCACGCACGATATTCG
>VGIE01000622.1 GCA_016867955.1 Betaproteobacteria bacterium | reverse complement strand
CGATTTCATTGACCGGCGGGTGGTCTGCGGCTAGAATGCACGGCTTCGCGCGCGCCGGGAATCTGGCGGTCGTGGCGGCGAGGGTCTTGGCCGTGGCGGCCGGGGTGGCCGCGGTCAAGCCGGCAGGTCGCCGCACAGAACGAAGGGCATGGCGGGAATGAAATCAGGCGGTGGGCGGCTGGTCGCGGGCAACTGGAAAATGCATGGCAGCCTTGCCACCAACCGGCAATTGCTCAAGGCGCTGGTCTCGGGACTGGCGCCCCTGCACGGCGCGGAATTCGCGGTCTGTGCCCCGTTTCCCTATCTTGCGCAGGTGGCAACCGAACTGGCCGGCAGCGGCATCGGCTGGGGGGCGCAAACGCTGTCCGAGCACGATGCGGGGGCGTTCACCGGCGAGGTTTCCGGCGAGATGCTGAAGGACTTCGGCTGCACGTACGCCATAGTCGGTCATTCGGAGCGGCGTCAATTGAACGGCGAGGGCGATGTGCTGGTGGGCAGCAAGTTCGTGGCGGCGCGGCGCAACGGGCTGGTGCCCATCCTGTGCGTCGGGGAAACGCTGGAGGAACGCGATCGGGGCGAGACGGAGGTGGTGGTTGCCCGGCAACTGGACGCGGTGCTGAAACTCGCCGGCGTGGGCGCGTTTCGCGGCGCGGTGCTGGCCTATGAACCGGTGTGGGCGATCGGAACGGGCAGGACGGCGACGCCGGCGCAGGCCCAGGGGGTGCACGCCTTCATCCGGGACCGGCTCTCGCGCAGCGACGCAGCCGTCGCGGCGACGTTGACGCTGTTGTATGGCGGCAGCGTGAAGCCAGGCAACGCGGCGGAACTGTTTGCGCAGCCGGACATCGATGGCGGTCTGATCGGCGGCGCGTCGCTGGTGGCGGGAGATTTCGTTGCGATTTGCGAAGCCGCAAGTCGCGGATAGCTGATAAGGGACGACATGAACATCTGGTTGACGCTTGTATTGATTGTGCACGTGGTTGCCGCGCTGGCGATCATCGGTCTGGTGCTGCTGCAGCATGGCAAGGGCGCGGACGTCGGTGCGGCGTTCGGCAGCGGCGCTTCTGGAAGCCTGTTTGGCGCCACCGGGTCGGCCAACTTCCTGTCGCGGGCGACTGGCGTGCTTGCGGCGATCTTCTTCCTGACGAGCCTTGGACTGGCGTACCTGGCGAGTCATCGTACGGTGGAGGGCGCTGGCGTCATGGATGCCGTCAAGGAAGCGCCGGTCTCGCCCGTTCCCTCGCCAACTTCGGCGCCCGTGCCGTCAGTCGACAAACCTGCTGCGGAGAGCGGCGCGTCGAAGGACTCTAAGGCGAACGAGGTACCGAAGTAGTAGTAAAATATGGCTGTTTTGCGGAGGGCTGCTCCCGGAGTTTCAGGTGGCATGCCGAACATGCAACGGGAGTCGTCTTGCTTCCGGGATCCAGCTCGAAAATGCCGACGTGGTGAAATTGGTAGACACGCCGTCTTGAGGGGGCGGTGGCGAAAGCTGTGGGAGTTCGAGTCTCCCCGTCGGCACCAGGCTTTGGGCGGGCAAGTTCGCAGGGCTGGCTGGATGTCTGAAGTCCGGGCAAACCCGGGGGCAGGGGATTCGCCCGGGGCCCGTCAACTGAAGGAAGCACTTTCGAGATGCGTGACAGGACTCTCCGGCCAGACGACAGCGCGGCGGCATTTGGCGCTTCCGGCAAGTTTTAGCCATCATGCTCGACGCCTATTTTCCCATTCTCGCCTTCGTCTTCGTGGCGGTCGTCGTGGGCGCCGGTCCTACCA
>VGIE01000621.1 GCA_016867955.1 Betaproteobacteria bacterium | reverse complement strand
AGGTCTTCAAGCAACTCACCGGGCTCGGCCGCGCCCGCAGGCTCGCGCACCTGTGGGTGTCGCCGTTCACCCTTCACGAGCGCATCATCGCCGCCATCCGCCGCGAGGCCCGCAACGCCAAGGCCGGCAAGCCGGCGCACATCATCGCCAAGATGAACACCCTGCTCGAGCCGCGCGTCATCGACGCTCTCTATACCGCGAGCAACGCGGGCGTGAGGATCGACCTGTTGGTGCGCGGCGTATGCGCGCTGCGCCCGGGCATCCCGGGGCTCTCCGAGCACATCCGCGTGCGTTCCATCATCGGCCGCTTCCTCGAGCACTCGCGCATCTTCTACTTCCAGGGCGGCGGCGAGGAAAACGTCTACCTGTCGAGCGCGGACTGGATGGAGCGCAACTTCTTCAGGCGCATCGAGTTCTGTGTTCCCATTCTGGACCACAAGCTGAAGAAGCGCATCATCCGCGAGGGCCTGCGCGCCTATCTGGCCGACAACACGCAGGCCTGGGAAATGGATGCCGAGGGCCGCTACCAGCGGCGCAAGAAGCACGGCGGCCTGCCGGTCACCGCCCAGGAGCTGCTGCTTGCGAAGCTCGCAGCGGGTTGAGCGGCTTCCCGCGCGCACGTCATCGGACGCGTGGTATCGGTGCCGCCGGCAGCACCTTCACTCGCCGGCGCTATGAGAATAATTACTCCGTACAGATAATGGCCGCGCTACATTAATGTATTGATTGATAATAATATTCGGCTCTGCGTCATCCAGGGACAACGTCGGCGCACGAGGGAGCCCCGCATGCAAGAAAGCCCCTACAAGGGAAAGACCGGCCTGCGCAGCCTGCTGAACGCCATCAGCTTATCCTTCAGCGGCCTTGCCTCGGCCTTTCGCAACGAGGAAGCCTTCCGCCAGGAAGTGCTGTTGGCGCTGGTGCTGGTGCCGCTCGGCCTGTGGCTCGGAGAAGGCGGCATCGCCAAGGCGCTGCTGGTGGCCAGCGTCCTGCTGGTGCTGGTGGTGGAACTGCTCAACTCGGCGGTGGAGGCGGCGGTCGACCGCGTCTCTCTCGACCACCACCGCCTGTCCAAGCGCGCCAAGGACATCGGCAGTGCAGCCGTGTTCCTCAGCCTCGTCAACGTCGCCGTCGTCTGGGCGCTGGTCCTGCTCGCCTGAGGCCGCACGCCATTCGCCCGCGATGGCGCCCGCGCGCGTCCGGCCTACACATCCGGCTGGTTTCGCACCGGACCGTGTCGCGCCAGATCCGCCGGTATCACTTCTTCAGCGCCCCCTGCAGCCATGACTTCCCGGCGCACAGGGTGACGTTGCGCTCCCTGAACTTCCAGCGCCCGTCCACCCGCGCCAGCGTGTCGTCGTACTCGCCCATGATGTAGGGCCGGATGCCCTCCGAGATGTCGAGCGCCATGATGTAGAGCCTGAGGCGGGCCCGGTCGCCGTCACCCTCGATGAGGGCATTGGAGGTCCAATGACGCTTCTTGTTGCCGGCGGCCGCCGACTTGCGGGTGTAGGCGAGCAGATTGTCGCAGCCTTCGCCACGCACTTCGCCATCGATCAGGAAGCGCCCATCGGCGGTGAAGAGGTCGACCCATTCCTCGGCATGGTCGTGGTCGATGGCCCAGTTGTAGCGGGAGACGAGTTCCATGATCTCGAGCTTGTCGGCAGCACTCAGCGCCATGCGTCCTCCTTGTCGAACGTGTTGGGGGCGGTGCCCGGCGCGACGCTCAATTCGGCCTCGCCACGTGGGCCGGCCAGTCGCCGGCACAGGCC
>VGIE01000620.1 GCA_016867955.1 Betaproteobacteria bacterium | reverse complement strand
GCGGGCGAACTACTCAAGCGCGAGAAGCGCATCGACATGCTCTACATCGGCTACAAGGGCAGCGGACCGATGCTGCCCGACCTCCTGTCCGGGCGCCTCGACGTGGCGATCGACAACGTGCTGCTGATGGCCCAGCACGTGCGCAGCGGCAAGGTCCGCGGGCTCGCAGTCACCGGCACGACCCGCTCGCCGGCCTTGCCCGAGCTGCCGACCGTGGCCGAGGCCGGCGTGCCCGGCTTCCGGGTCATCGGCTGGTTCGGAGTCTTCGCTCCGGCGGGAACGCCTCCGTCGATCGTGCGCCATCTCAACGCCGAGATCGCGGCGGTGATGCGGACGCCCGAGGTGGCGCAGCCGCTGATCGCGCAGGGCGCGGAGCCCCAGTCGGGAACGCCGGAGGACCTCCGCAGGCTCCTCGCGCAGGAGATCGCGCTCTGGTCGAAGGTGATTCCGGAGGCGGGGATCAAGGTCGAGTAATCACCTGTTGTCCGCAGAAACTGCGGTTGCGCACGATTTCGCTGATCTTCCCGACACCGACTACGCACTCGCCTTCCGGGGGCATCTGGGGTCAGGAGCTACCTTGGGCCGAGCATATTGGTGCAGCACATCAAGAACCGGGCTAGAGGGCCGGTGCTGCACCGCGGCAGCCGCTACACCTTGCGCGTTCCTCCTATGGATCTCGATCCGGATGTGCGCGCCGGCGAGCAGCGCGTGCGCGGCGCCGAGCTGGTCGCGTTAGACCGGAAAACGTTGGGACACTAGTGTGCCGCTATGATTTTTGACAAAGCTGGAACGGCCTCGTAAAATGAGAATAATCGGGAAGAGTCTGTCTAGTATGTCGTCGGTGAGGCCGTCAGTGGCTGGAGACACGCTTCCCGCGGGAGCGGAATCGACGAGACAGAAAAGCACTCGATGGAGAAAACCATGCTGTTCCGGAACGCCTTGGCCGTAGCCTCCTGCGTCATCTCGTTCCTAGCACCATCCGCCGCGTCGCAGGCACAGGACAAGCAGTCCACGCTCACGGTTGCTGTGGCCGGCTTTCCGGTCGAGGATGTCATCCCCTGGCTGGTCACCGGGGTCTCGATGGGCTATTCGGGGCACATGTACGACTTCGTGGTCGGCTCCGATGCCCAGGGCAAGATTTCCACTGAAAACGGCCTCGCCGCCTCCTGGTCCACCCCGGACGCCGGCAGGACTTGGCAGTTCCAGATCCGCAGCGGGGTCAAGTTCCATGACGGCACCCCGCTTACGGCGAGCGACGTCGCCTTCAGCATCAAGCAGTTCGCCTCCCCGCAGGCGCGTTCGTCGAGCGCCGGCATCTTCCAGAAAGGGTTGGTCGACGCTGTGGCGAAAAGTCCCACCGAGGTCGTCATGTCCTTCAAGAATCCGGTGGTGGAGCTGCCCGAGATCCTGTCCAAAGGAGGCGGTCTGAGCGAAGGCGCCGTCGTATCCAAAGCCTATTTCGAGAAGGTGGGCCTCGATGCCTTCCGGCAGAAGCCGGTCGGCAGCGGGCCCTGGATCTTCGCCAGCCGGCAGACCGGCTCGGATATCCGGTTCAAGGCGAACCGGGCCTATTGGCGCAAGCCCGCGGCTTTCGAGAACCTGGTGCTGCGCATCGCGCGCGAAACCACCACCCGCGTGGCCATGCTGAAGGCCGGAGAGGCCGACATCGTCGAGATACCGGCGTCCAGCATCGCCGCGCTCGGGGCGGGGGCGAGGGTGCAGACCATCCCCAACGTCGCTGCCGTGGGCATGCAGTTCTATTTCGGCGGCAAGGT
>VGIE01000619.1 GCA_016867955.1 Betaproteobacteria bacterium | reverse complement strand
GGCGCGGTTTCTACGAGCTGCCGCGTTTCGGCAACGTATCGCTGCTGCATTTCACCGACTCGCATGCGCAGCTGCTGCCGATCTGGTTCCGTGAACCGAACATCAACATCGGTGTCGGTGCCAGCGCCAATCGCGCGCCGCACCTGGTCGGCGAGGCGCTGCTCAAGGCCTTCGGCATCCGTCCGGGCACGCGCGAGGCCCACGCGTTCACCAACCTCGACTTCAGCCGTGCCGCACGCACCTTCGGCAAGGTGGGCGGCTATGCGCACCTTGCGGCGCTGGTGAAGCAGTTGCGCGCCTCGCGCCCGGCCTCGCTGCTGCTCGACGGTGGCGACACCTGGCAGGGTTCTGCCACCGCGCTGTGGACGCGCGGGCAGGACATGGTCGAGGTGTCGCGCCAGCTTGGCGTGGACATCATGACCGCGCACTGGGAGTTCACCTACGGGCAGGACCGCGTCAAGGAGATCGTCGAGAAGGAACTGGCCGGCAAGGTCGAGTTCCTCGCCCAGAACATCGAGACCAAGGACTTCGGCGACCCGGTGTTCAAGGCCTGGACCATGCGCGACCCGGGCGGCGTCCCGGTGGCGGTAATCGGGCAGGCCTTTCCCTACACGCCCATCGCCAACCCGCGCTACATGATGCCGGACTGGACCTTCGGCATACAGGAAGAGCGCCTGCAGAAATACGTCGACGAGGCGCGCTCGAAGGGTGCCGCGGTCGTCGTGTTGCTGTCGCACAACGGCATGGACGTCGACCTGAAGCTCGCCTCGCGCGTGCGCGGCATCGACGTGATCCTCGGCGGGCACACGCACGATGGGGTGCCCGCGCCGGTGCAGGTCGAGAACCCGGGCGGGCGCACGCTGGTGACCAATGCCGGCTCGAACGGCAAGTTCCTCGCCGTGATGGACCTCGATGTGCGCGGCGGGCGCGTGGCCGATTTCCGCTACCGGCTGCTGCCGGTGTTCTCGCGGCTGCTGCCGGCCGATCCGGACATGCAGGCGATGATCGAGCGCATCCGCGCGCCGCACCTCGCGCGACTCTCGGAGAAGCTCACCGTCAGCGAAGGCCTGCTGTACCGCCGTGGCAACTTCAACGGCTCGATCGACCAGGTCATTCTCGATGCGCTGATGACGGTGAAGGGCGCCGACCTGGCGTTCTCGCCGGGGTTCCGCTGGGGCACCAGCATCCTGCCCGGCGAGGCGGTGACCTTCGAGCACGTGATGGACCAGACCGCCATCACCTACGCGTTCGCGACGCTCACCGACATGACCGGGGAGACCATCAAGAACATCCTCGAGGACGTGGCCGACAACCTGTTCAATCCCGACCCGTACCTCCAGCAGGGCGGCGACATGGTGCGCGTGGGCGGCCTGACCTACGCCTGCGAGCCGGGCGCCAGGAGCAGCACCCGCATCAGCGACATGCGGCTGAAGGGCCAGCTGATCGAGGCCGGGCGCAGCTACCGAGTGGCCGGCTGGGCGCCAGTGGCCGAGGGCGCGCGCGGCGAACCGGTGTGGGACGTGGTGACGCAGTACCTGCGCAGCCGCAAGATGCTGCCGGCACCGAAACTCAACCTGCCGCGGCTGACAGGCATGGACGGCAATCGCGGCATCGCCTGATGCGGCTGATGGAAACGTGGTTGTGCAGGCAGGCGCAGGCCACGATACCGCCTGCGCGGGGGCAGTTGCGGCCCGCGGGTCACCGGATACTGGCTGTCGCGCTGCTCGCTGCAGCATGCACCGTCGTCGCCGCCCCGCCACCCGCCACCGTCACGCTGAA
>VGIE01000618.1 GCA_016867955.1 Betaproteobacteria bacterium | reverse complement strand
CGCCCGTCGGACAAAAGGCTATCCGCTGACGCATTTTTGCTCCCGCGCAACCGGACAGTCCGGCCGCCTCAGTGAGGGATTATTGCTCCGGCGCTTACATGTTCGGCGGCCGGTATGTGCCGGTCGTGCTGGTGATCACCCCGCGCGGTATCGATGTGGCCACCGACTATGACCGCCGGGGCAATTTGGAAAACGCTCTGGCCGCCTTCGTACTGACGTTTCCCGCGCTTGACGATCAGATAAGGGCCATGGCCCGCCCGCGTGATTGATAGCCGGTCGGGGTGACGCGTGTGCGATTCGAGGTTGTGCGTAACGGCCCCAGGACGGGTTTCAACCGCGCCGTGGGTCGCGGTGATCCGTCATCGCCGGCACAAGGCCGGCGCTGACGGAGGAGGGCGCGAGGCTCATCCTCACGCCGCGCGACTTTGGTTCACATCCCGGTGACGTTTACCGCCGGGCTGGCGCGCGCCGTCGGGCATGGCCGATCACATGGCGGCGTGTTAACGACCCGGCCAACCCGGCCGCAGGATGCCGGCGACGCATCAGACCGGGAAACTCACCATGCCGTTATGGATCCCCATTTCGGTCGCCGCCGCCTTGTTCCAAACCTGGCGCACCGCAATGCAGCAAAAGCTGCGTGGACAGATGTCGGTCAGCGCGGCCGGCTTTGTGCGTTACCTCTATGGCGCGCCGGTCGCGCTGGTGCTGTTCCTGCTCGCGTTGGTCGTTACGGGCGCGCCGATCCCCTCCATCAACCCGACCTTCCTGATGTGGTGCGCGCTGGGTGGGCTGGGTCAGATCCTGGCGACCAACCTGCTGATCATGTCGTTTGGCTATCGGAATTTCGCCGTTGGCACCGCCTATTCCAAGACCGAGACGGTGCAAAGCGCCGTCATCGCCCTGATCGTCCTAAATGAGGCCCTGAGCCCGCCGGCCTGGATCGGCATCATCGTTGGCCTGATCGGGGTCATGACCCTGTCGCTGGCCGGCTGCGGCTTGAACGCGAGGGAATTGCTGCGCGCCACCGTGCAGCCCGCCGCCCTGTGTGGCCTGGGTTCGGGGATGATGTTCGCCTTTACCGTGGTGTTCATCAAACTCGCCAGCCACGCGATCAGCGCCGAAAGCCTGGTGGTCAAGGCACTGCTCGCGCTGGTGATCTCCAACACCATGCAGATCGCCATGCAGGGCGCCTATCTGCTGTGGCGCGAGCCGGCGGAGCTGAAAAAGACATTTCAGACCTGGCGCACATCCATGTGGGTCGGCGCGCTGTCGGGCGGCGGATCGGCCTGCTGGTTCACCGGCTTCGCGATCGCCGATGTCGCGCTGGTGCGCGCGGTCGGGCAGGTGGAAATCGTGTTCACGCTCCTGTTCAGCCGCTTCTACCTGAAGGAAATACTCAAGCCCGGCGACGTCGCCGGCCTGTGCCTGGTGGTTCTCGGCGTGGTGCTGATCATTCTATGGCATTGACCCCGGCGCCACGGGAGCTGCTGGGCCGCATACGCCGCCTGGCGGCGCCGACGGTCCTGGCTGTCGTGTTGCAGGTGGTCGGACAGTTGATCGAAACATGGCTGGCGGCGCGCCAGGGCACCGCCGCGCTGGCCGCCTGGGCCGTCGTGCTGCCATTCCAATTGCTGATGAGCATGGCCTCGGCCGGAGCGATGGGCGGCGGTGTGGTTTCCGCCGTCGCCCGCGCGCTGGGCGCCAAGCAACCCGAGCAGGCGGCCGAACTCGTGCTGCACGCGCTGGTCATCGCGATTTGCGCGGGGCTGCTGTTCGCGATCGC
>VGIE01000617.1 GCA_016867955.1 Betaproteobacteria bacterium | reverse complement strand
CCTGGCTGTCGCGGTGAGCGGCGATCGCCATGCCGTCGTGCTGCCCGACGGCGGCTGCATGATCGGCGCGACCTTCCAGCCCGGCGACACGGAACAGGGTGTTCGCGCTACCGATCACGCCGACAACCTGCGCAGCGTTGAAGACATGCTGCCCGGATTCTGCGCGGGCATCGATCCGCAGGGCGCGGACATTGCAGGCCGTACCGGCTTTCGCACAGTGACCCCGGACCGGCTGCCGATCTTCGGCACCCTGGATGCATCCGGCGACACAGGGCGCCGGCAGGCATCCACGGCGACCGCGCGGGGCATCGCATCCGCCTCGCCCACGCTGTTCATTGCCGGCGGACTCGGCGCGCGCGGCGTGGTGTGGGCGCCGCTGGGTGCGGAGTTGATCGCCGCGCAACTGGAGGGGGAACCCCGGCCGCTGCCGCGCACGCTGGCAGAGGTCGCGGGCCCGGCGCGATTCTCGCGCCGCGAGACCTGAGCGACACGGACGCCCGCCCGCTTGACCATGCGCCATGCATGGGTACTGCAGGCGCGGCGACGATGGGACCATGGCGGATCGACGCAGATACACTTGGTAACGATTGCGCGGCAGACCGCAGGTAGAATCCCCGGCTTGAAACGCACCTGCGCGATCCCCACCTGAACGTCGTGCATTCCAGTGCATCCTTCAAGGAGAACCGTGTATGAAACGTATCGTGCTGTTCCTGGTCACCAACCTGGCCGTGATGCTGCTGCTGTCGGTCGTGCTCAACGTGCTGGGGCTGAACCGCTTCCTCGCCGCCGAAGGCATCGACTACCAGATGCTGCTCGGCTTCGCGCTGGTGGTGGGCTTCGGCGGTTCGTTCTTCTCCCTGCTGATTTCCAAGCCCGTGGCCAAGTGGTCCACCGGCGCGCACGTCATCGACGGCAGCGAAGGCTCCACCGAGTACTGGCTGGTCAACAGCGTGCACCGGCTGGCTGACAGCGCCGGCATCGGCCGGCCGGAAGTGGCGATCTTCGAGGGCGCACCGAATGCCTTCGCCACCGGCGCCTTCAAGAACGACGCGCTGGTCGCGGTATCGACCGAGCTGCTGCAGTCCATGTCGCGTGAGGAAGTCGAGGCGGTGCTCGGCCACGAGGTCGCGCACGTCGCCAACGGCGACATGGTGACGCTGACGCTGATCCAGGGCGTGGTGAACACCTTCGTGGTGTTCCTCGCGCGCGTGGTCGGTTACTTCGTCGACAAGGCCATCTTCAAGACCGAGCGCGGCGTCGGCCCGGGCTTCTACGTCACCGTCATCGTGTGCGAGATCGTCTTCGGCGTGCTGGCTTCCATCATCGTGGCCTGGTTCTCGCGCCAGCGCGAGTTCCGCGCCGATGCCGGTTCGGCACAGTTGCTCGGTTCACCGCGGCCGATGGTGAATGCCTTGGCGAAGCTCGGCGGTCTCGAGCCCGGCGAGTTGCCCAAGTCGATGGCTGCCTCGGGCATCAGCGACAAGCCCGGCTTCATGGCGCTCTTCTCGAGCCACCCGCCCATTGAAGAGCGGATTGCCGCGCTTCAATCCCGCAGCGCCGGGGCGCAGTAGCGCGGCGCTTGCGCCCCCCCCCGAAGTCGGGGGAGCACGAGGGGCGAGCAGCCCCCCATATCCTCCACCCCAAGAGCGGATCGCCGCGCTGCAGAACCGCCAGGCGGGCGCACGGTAACCCCTCGCGGCAACCGCGATGCTCACCGGGCCCTGGCAGCGATGCCGGGGCCTGTGTGTTTCCGGAGCGCACACGAGTCGGTCCGGGCATGGGCGC
>VGIE01000616.1 GCA_016867955.1 Betaproteobacteria bacterium | reverse complement strand
TCCCCGCCGAAGAGACCCGGGCCCGGGACGTGGTGGCGGTTCGACTGCACAGCCGCGAACAGGGGCACTAAGGCGCAATAGTCCTTGCGAACCCCCAGGCCTCCGCGGAAACGCCCTGGCCCGCCGGAATCGACCAGGTATTCGAGACGGTCAGCCATGATCGGGAACTCCGACTCCATGGCCTCGATCGGCATGTTCGAGGTGGTATGCACGCAATCGATGCCATCGTCGTTGGAGCGCCCGCCCGAGCCACCGGCGACCGTCTCGTAGTAAATGAACCTGGGATTCCTGCTGCTAAAGCCGATGCCGTGGACGCCGTTGCTGCCCGCCTCGATCGAGGGATACCGCACCGCCGACGCTAGTGCGTGGGAAATCAAATCGACCAATTGACTGACCACCTGGTAGCGAGCCCCCACCGGAGACGGCGCGACCGGGCAGACGATCGAGCCTTGCGGCGCAACAATATGCAGCGGCCTGCTGAAGCCGTCATTCGGAGGAATTGAAGGATCAAGTATCGAGCGCATCACCCAGTACACCGTCGCCTGGGTGCCTTGGTAGGGACAGTTCATTCCTAGCTTGATGGCGGGCGCCGTACCGGTGAAGTCGACGGTCACCGATGGCTCCGGTGTGTGGGTCACCGTCACCTTCACCTTGAGCGGGATCGGGCCGGCCGAATCCAGGTCGTCGTCGAGGTAGTCGATGGCCTCGAACACACCGGCATCCAGCCGGTTGAGTATGGCGTGCCGGATGCGGATCTCCGAGGCACGCGCCAAGTCGTCGATGGCGTGGCGCAGCGCCGGCGCGCCATGCCTGGTAGCAATCTCCAATACCCGGCGCTCGCCTAATCGCAGGCAGCCGATGTGGGCGCGAATGTCGCCCATGCGGTCGTCCGGGTCGCGCACGTTGCACAAGATGATCTCGAGCTTGTCACGCAGCAGCACCCCCTTCTCGTACAGCCGCATTGGGGGAATGCGCAGGCCTTCCTGGAACACTTCGGTGCCGTCGCCGAGCGAACACTGGCCAGGCGCCTTGCCGCCGACATCGGGCCAATGCCCGACATTCGCCACAAACGCGACCAATGCGCCATCGCAGAACACCGGAGAGATGAAAGTCACGTCGGCAAGATGCGACGGGCCGCCGGAGTAAGGGTCGTTCACCACATAGACGTCGCCCTCAACGATGTCGGGAAAACGCTCCAGCAGCGCCGCGCCCGTTAAGCTGAAGGAGCCCAAGTGAATCGGAATGCTCATATCGCTAATGGCTGCCACGCGACCTGCTGCATCGATGATCGCAGCGGAGCAATCCTGCCGCTCCTTGATATTCGCCGAGTAGGCGGATTTGACCAGCGCGGTATAGACCTCATCGGCCACTGATGTAAGCGCACTCCCAATTACTTCGGTCGAAATTGCATCATTCATCAGCTGATAAACGCAATTCGCAATAGATAAATCAATGGCATCCCCGTTAAGGACAGTGTCCGAACTGTCGCGGGACGCGTGATGGCGCGGCGCAGGCTTTCGAGTCCCTTGCGCGGATGCTCAACGCAGCGCTCGCACCAAGCCGGCACGGAACCGCACGCCGTTTAGCGATTCAGTGGTGACCAAGGATTTGCAGCTACTGAGGAACGACGCCGATGGTCTTTATAACGGCGCTCCAGTGATCGACGTCCCTTTTCAAGAATTTGGCGAACTCTGTCGGGCTGAGGTCTGACGCAATATCCGATCCGACGGTCAGCAAGGATTGGCGGACGTCAGGCATCTCCAGTGCTTTTCGCACCGCGCCGTTCAAGATCACGGTA
>VGIE01000615.1 GCA_016867955.1 Betaproteobacteria bacterium | reverse complement strand
ATCAAGCCACGCCCCATCGTGCCCGCGCTGGGCGCCGAGATTTCCGGGGTCGACCTGCGCCAGCCCAGCTCGGCGGCGCAAGCCGAGATCAGGGACGTGCTGGCCGATCGCAAGGTCCTGGTGTTTCGCGATCAGGACCTCTCGCCCCACCAATACGCGGACTTCCTGAGGATTTTCGGCACGCCGGTGAAGGAAGACATGGTGGTGGACGCCAACCACCCGCCCGAGGTCGGCGCCATCCACACCCGACCCAATGAACAGCAGCAGATCAATTTCTGGCACATGGACCATTCGTTTCGTGCGCTGCCGACGCGTGTCCTTTCGCTCTACGCGAAGATACTGCCACCGGTCGGCGGCGACACGTTGTTCACCAGCCTCGCCGCCGCCTATGACGCGCTATCCGATGCGATGAAGGCGCGGATCGACGGCCTGCACTGCAACCATCGCATGACGCCGACCCAGAACACGAAGCGCCGGTATACGCGGGAGCAGGCGGAGGCGATGGCGAACCTGCCGCCAATCGTGCATCCGCTGGCGCCGAGCGATCCGGGGAATGGCCGGCGATATCTGTTCGTCAACGTGCCGATCTATTGCCGCGGGATTACGGAACTGCCGACGGCGGAGGGCGATGCGCTGCTGCGTTCACTCTATCGCCATGTCCAGCGGCCGGAATTCCACTTCCGCCTGACATGGCAGCCGAATACCGTCGTTGTCTGGGAAAACAACCACACGCTTCATTACCCCGTCTCCGATTACTTCCCGCATGAGCGCAAGCTCTGGCGCGGGGTGATCGAGGCGACCGAGGCCGACCGTCCCAGGCTTGCCTGAATACGGTCATTGCGGGATCACCAAGGGCCCGCGTGACCGGCAGCCAGCACCGGCCGCCCGCACCATCGATCAAGGAACTGCCCCATGCCCACATCCCCCGCCAAAGCCTCCTCCGTCGATGTGGTCATCGTCGGTGCCGGTTTCTCCGGCCTCTATCTGCTGCACCGCATGCGCAAGCAGGGCCTGTCCACCCGTTGCTTCGAACGCGGTGATGGCGTGGGTGGCACCTGGTACTGGAACCGCTATCCCGGCGCACGGTGCGACGTGGAAAGCATGCAGTATTCCTACGGCTTCGACGACGCGCTGCAGCAGGAATGGAACTGGCCCGAGAAGTTCTCCGGTCACGCTGACATCCGCGCCTATGCCGATCATGTGACCGATCGCTTCGGCCTGCGCCCGCACATCGATTTCGAGACCGAGGTGCGCGCCGCGCACTATGACGAAGGTCAGCGGTTGTGGAAGGTCGAAACCAGCAGGGGGGAACAGGTTCGTGCCCGCCATTTCGTGATGGCCGGCGGCTGCATCTCGACCGCGCAGATTCCCAAATTCGAGGGCCTGTCGGACTACACCGGCAAGACCTACCACACCGGCCGCTGGCCGCATGAGCCGGTCAGCTTCGCGGGCCTGCGGGTCGCGGTCATTGGCACCGGCTCCTCCGCCATTCAGGCGATCCCGGTGATCGCCAAGGAAGCCGAGCGTCTGACTGTTTTCCAGCGGCAGGCGAACTTCACGATCCCCTCGCGCAACGAACCCATGAGGGCGGAATACGCGAACGCCTGGAAGGACGGCTACGCGGAAAAGCGCAAGGAAATGCGCCAAATGCCGAACGGCGTGCTGCGGGAGTTGAACGACAAGTCGGCGCTGTCCGTCAGCGAGGAAGAGCGCCAGGCCACCTATGAGGCGCGTTGGCGCATGGGCGGGTCCGGCTTCCTGGCCGCGTTCAACGACATCCTGACCAACCGAGACGCCAATG
>VGIE01000614.1 GCA_016867955.1 Betaproteobacteria bacterium | reverse complement strand
TGCAATGGCTGCGACGGCGTTAGAATCCAGAAACAAGCACCCAGGGAACTGCAAAAGCTGCAAGAAGGGGCTTTTTGCAGTTCTTGCAGTAGGGAGAGGAGGCACTTTCCAGAAAAAAGTGCGGCCTGCTGCTGGACGGCGCTTGTCGGAATGCGTCGTTGCCGCGCGACTATAGCCCCATTATTTTGATGGCATGCACCACTACCTCGGCAGCGGCTTGCGCAAGGAACTCGAATTGTCGCAAGGTGGGCTGGCCGCGTTGCTGGGCAGCACCGACCAGGCGGTGGCGCGCTGGGAGAAGGGCCGGACGCGCGTGCCGAAGTGGGCCGACCGCTTGCTGCGCCTGCTGTGGCGCGAGCACGCGGAAGGCAACGTCAAGGTGCGCGGCCTGATTGAACGGCTGAACTCGGCCGACGAAGCGAAGGCGGCCCGGCTGGTGCTGGAACGCCGACCGTCGGGCTGGCGCGAGGCGGCGTGATGGCGCGGCGCAAGGCCAAGGCGACGACCGAACCTGGAAAGCCGAAACAGCCGACGCCGGCCTTTTTCGCGCCCTGCTGGAACCCCCAACAGCCGGTTGGCTGGGCGATGCGTCGGGGACCGTCTCGCTGCCTTGCGCTCGTGCTCGCGACGGCCTTTCTAGCGAATTCGTCGCCCGCTGCCGCAACCGTGTTCACCTGTAGTGTCGAGCATGCGGCGGCCACGCTCGCGCAAGAGGGGCTGTCCGAACGCCCTCACCATCAAGCCTTCAAGCGTTTCATCTTTGACGGCCAATCCGGGCTGTTCCGTTGGGTGTTTCCACATCGCCAGGGTGACCCGCAACAATTCGAAATTCTAAACCGGGGCTGGGCGACGGATGCGAACGGCAACGACTGGGTGGCGTTCAGGCGCAGCATTGTTGGGACCACGAGCCAGCCGGCAATGCTCAAAATCCGGCCTTGGGAACGCCCGACGCGCTTTGTTCTGCTCGATCACATGGGCGACTTGTTCGTTGGCCCCTGCACGCCATGAGCGGCTGCAAGACCTGAACGTTCCGGGCTTCGGCCTGCACGCGCTCCGGGGCAATCCACGGCGCTACGCCATCGCGGTCAACGGGCCGTGGCGGATCACCTTCGATTGGGCGGACGGCGAAGCGTCGGCGGTCGATCTTGAGCAATACCACTGAGGGCAAGGGCATGGCGAGGCGGGCGGGCAAGGGGCGGACGGCGGCGGGCGGCATGCGGCCAGCGCATCCGGGCGCGCTGTTGCGCGAGGACGTGCTGCCGGCGCTCGGCATGCCGGTCAAGGACGCGGCGAAGGCGCTCGGCATTTCGCGGCAAAGCCTGCACGCCATTCTCAGGGAAGCGTCCGCCGTGACACCCGAGATGGCGGTCAGGCTCGGCAAGTTCTGCGGCAACGGCCCCGGCCTGTGGCTGCGCATGCAGGCGGCGCACGACCTGTGGCATGCCGAGCGGCGCTTGCGCGACGAAGTGGCCCGCATCCCCACGGCGGTGGCGTAAATGCAGAAGACGCCGGCGCGCAAGCTCACGGTGCGCCGTTCGCGGAAGATCGCCCGCGAGCCGCTGCCCGAGCTTTTCCCGTGCCCAGGCGAGACCACTACAGGCAATTTCTCGGAGCGGCTTGGGGCCGAGTATTACTCGGCTGCTCAACTCGATGCCTGTTGGAACAGCTTCGAGCAAAAGCCCGGCGCCGACCGGGCCGATTTCGACAAACGAATGCGCGGCGCCGCGTGGTCGTTCGTCGAAACCGCCCGCTCCAAGTTCCACCGCCCGCCGTCGGTGCGCTTGCGCGAGCTTGACAGGCTTGCCG
>VGIE01000613.1 GCA_016867955.1 Betaproteobacteria bacterium | reverse complement strand
ACGGGTTTTGATTGTGCCGCCGAAGGACCGGGTGCCGCCATGCCAGTGCTTCGGTCCGAGCAGTCGCTCCCGAACGTCATCTATCCCGATGGCACAGCGCGTCTCACCGTGTTCGCGGATCTCGACCGATTCAAGATGGCGAAGTGCGGTCAGAAGCAATCGTAGGTCATCAGGGTTGGCGAGCTCTGCGATTGTCTCTGACGCCGACGGGAAGTTGCTGGAAAAGCCCACACCGGGAGCAGGCCGCAGCCCCTCTCGGCGAAAGGGCAGCCAGAGTCCAAGACAACGATCTGGAAAGTCGCGAGACACCTGCTGCTTTAGAAGCTCGAGGTCGGTGTCGACGAGGCCGCTTTCGCTCGGCGGCTCCCATTGACGGCTGATGTTGTCGTCAACGTCCACTCCCAAGAACGGGTTCACGACCGTGCTGAATGGCTCGTTGTCCCCATAGGCATAGACCACGAACGCATCGCAGAGATGGAAGACCGCCTTCTGCCCCAGCCCGAACTTACCGATCGCGGCGCTATCGGTTGCCTTGCCGCTCTCGCCGAACGATGTGATGCCGCGCTCATCGTCCTTGCGAAATACTCCGTCATTGACGACCAGTAGCCCTGGTCCGCGGAGAAGTGGATTTGCTGCCGTCGGCCAGCCCGGAAGCGCTTCCAGTCTGAATCGGCGGGCCTCCGCGTCGTCAGCGTTTTGGAGCAGCTCCTTAAGAACCGGGTAGCCGGAGTCGTAGCGATCCTGCAGATTGCTCTTGATCTGATTGACAATTGAAATTGGGGAGACGCGAAAATCAGGCATGAAGCTTCTTCGCGGGTGCTGGAACGCCCCTAAGAACGGAGTGGGCCTCCAAGCGGCCTGCCGGCCAACGGGCGTGTGGTGCGTTCTCGCCTTCCTTTCTTCCCCGTCCCATGACTTGCTCCCCTTGCATCAGCGCACTTTCGACGTCGCCGGCGGCTTTCCAGCCTGCCTTACCGACAAGGCGCTTTGCGCCAAGTAGCGGTCGAAGGTTTGGCGCAAGACCCATGCAATCGATGCGTCATTCGCTTGTGCGTTCTCCCGAACACGCGTGAACTGCCCTTCGGTCAAAATGACCGAGGACCGGAACTCCTTCCTGCGCGATCTGGAGGCCATGGCCTCAGTCCCCTGCTGCGGTTACGTCATGATATGCAAAATGCACCACCTGGGTCACGATGCTATTGCCTGGTGAGGATCACGGCGGGAATACGAGGGAGGATTTGGCAATGATCAGAGGCGCGAGACAGCTTCCGACCATCCACGTTTCCGGGTCATGCCCCCAGGTGTGGTGCAGGAGGCCGCCGAACTGCCCGCAGGAGTGAACCGCGCCGGGTTTGCCGGAGGCTCCCTTCTTTGAGAAGTTCGAGCCATGGACAAGCAGCAAGGACTGAGGTTCTCTCCTGAGGTGCGCGAGCGCGCCGTACGGATGGTGATGGAGCATCGCGGCAAACACGCCTCGCAATGGGCGGCGATCTCTTCGATCGCGGCCAAGATCGGATGCACGGCGCAGACCCTGCTCAACTGGGTCGCTCAGGCCGAGCGGGAACGGGGCGCGCGGACAGGTCCCACGACCGGGGAGCGCGAGCGGCTGAAGGCGCTGGAGCGCGAGAACCGCGAACTTCGCCAGGCCAACGAGATCCTGCGCAAGGCGAGCGTGTATTTTGCCCAGGCGGAGCTCGACCGCCGGTTCAAGCCATGATCGGCTTCATCGACGATCATCGCGCCGCGTATGGGGTCGAGCCGATCAGCCGGGTTCTGAAGATCGCCCCATCCACCTTTCATGCGCTGGCCG
>VGIE01000612.1 GCA_016867955.1 Betaproteobacteria bacterium | reverse complement strand
GGCCGGGGAGGGCTCATGACCGATGATAACGCCGCCGGCGCTCGGTCACGACGGGCAGGCCGCCTGGAACGTGTCGAGCCGGAAGTACTCCTCCGGCGAATCGACAGCCGCCTGCAGCGCCGTGACCTCCTGCATGCTGCGATCGACAAAGGGAGCCACATAGTCGCGCGTCAGCGCATGCACCTGCCGTTCGGCCTCGGCTTCGCTGTCGAAGGTGAAGATGCGCTGCCCGAAGCGGGCCTCGAGTTCGCGCTGCACCGCCGCCTGCGCGCGCGGCAGGAAGCGCTCGTAGGTGGCGACATGCTTCAGCTCATGGCCCATGGTGATGTCGAAGATGCAGCTGCCGGGCGCGAACTCGCGGCCCACCAGCACGGTCATCGGCTCGAAGGCAAGGCGCACCTTGATCGAGGGCCGCAGGCAGTGCTGCCCGCCGATCCGCTGCATGATGCCCTGGCTGCCGAGGGATGCCGACCACTTGAGGTTGGTCAGCGTGAGCCCCAGCACGCGCCGCCCGGTGCTGGCGGCGCCCCTGCGCGACAGTTCCTGCGTCGATTTGCTGAAATCGGTGGTGTAGGTGATGGGCGCGGTCTCGACCTCGATCCGCGTCGGCCCGAGGCGTTGCGCGCAGATCTCCTCGAACGGGCGAAAGAAGTCGCAGCCGCCGAGCAGCAGCGCGGCAGCGGCGAGGGCGCCGCAGCGAAGCCGGTGACGCAGCGACGCGGTCTCCGCCATCGTCACACTGCGCCCGGCTTGGCGTGCGTGCCGCTGCGCACTTGACCGCACAGGTACCCGCGCCGGCACGTGGTCACCTTCAGGCGAGGCCGCGCGTGACAATCTCGGCCACGTCGCGCGACAGGCCCGGGGCGTCGCGGATGCGCTCCAGCGCCGCGCGCGCGTGCGCCTGGCGGCCGGCATCGAAGCGGCGCCAGCGGTCGAAGGCGCGCGCGATGCGCGACGCCACCTGCGGGTTGAGGGCGTCGAGCTCGATGATGCGGTCTGCGGCGAATGCATAGCCCGAGCCGTTCAGGGCATGGAAATGCACATGGTTGGCGCAAAAGCCGCGGATCAGCGCATAGACCTTGTTGGGGTTGCGGATGTCGAAGGCCGGGTGCGTGGTGAGGCGGCGCACTTCAGCGAGCGTGCCGGGGAGGCGCGAGGTGGACTGCACGGCCAGCCACTTGTCTACGACCAGCGCCTCGTTCTTCCAGCGCTCGTAGAAGGCGGCCAGCGCGCTGCGACCCTCCGCGCACGGCGCGCCGGTGGCGTCGGCGCAGTTGGCCAGCGCGGCCAGCGCGGCCATGGCATCCGTCATGTTGTCGGCGCCCTCGAACTGGCGCAGCGCCATGCGGCGCACGTCGGCGTCGCCCAGTTCCACCAGGTAGCCCAGGGCGAGGTTCTTCAGCGCGCGGCGTCCGGCCGAGGCGGCATCGGGCGAATAGGCGCCCGGCGTCCGGTTGTTGTCATGGGCCACATGCAGCGCGGGCCGCAGGCGCGCAGCGATACCGCGGCGCAGCGCGAGGCGCGCGGCATGCAACGCCTCGGGATCCACGGTGTCCATCTGCTCGGCGAGGAAGGTCTCCGAGGGCAGCGCCAGCGCCTCGGCAGTGAAGGCCGGGTCGCGATACGCCTCTGCCAGCACCCGTCCGAAGGCCGCGATGAAGGCCTCGGGCAGCGCCAGCGCTTCGGGGCGGGCGCCATTGCGCAGCGCCTCGGCATTGCGCAGGATCAACAGGGTCGCGATGCGCTGTCCGGCCTCCCAGCGGTTGAAAGCGTCGCTGTCGTGCGCCATCAGGTGGGCGAGCGAGTCCTC
>VGIE01000611.1 GCA_016867955.1 Betaproteobacteria bacterium | reverse complement strand
CAACCTCGGCGTGCAGATGTGGCTGTCCTCCCCTGTGAAGGACCTGATCAAGGAGAACGGCCGCGTGGTCGGCGCGATGGTGGCGACGCTGCAGGGTGAGGTGCGCGTGAATGCCTCGGGCGGGGTGATCCTCTGCTGCGGCGGCTTCACGCGTGACGGCGCGCGCCGCGAAAGGACCTACCCGGTGGTGGCGGTGGGTCGCAAGGGCGCCGAGCAGATCTCGGTGGTGCCCGAGACCAACACCGGCGACGGGGTAAACCTCGCCGAGCGCGCCGGCGGCAAGTTCGAGAAGAACGTGTCGCAGGTGGCGCCGTGGATGCCGGTGTCGAAGATGCCAGGCGTGTCCGGCACCGATGGCGTGTGGCCGCACCTGGTGGACCGCATGAAGCCGGGCTTCATTTCCGTGGCGCGTAACGGCAAGCGTTTCGCCGACGAATCGAGTTCCTACCATGACTTCGTTCCCGGCCTGATCAAGGCCAGCGAGGAATTGGGCGAGACGGAGGCCGCCGGGTGGATCATCGCCGACGCGCGCGCAGTGCACCGCTGGGGCATGGGCTTTGCGCGCCCCTGGCCGGTGCCCAAGGGGCGCTACGTGAAGAACGGCTACCTCATGCGCGCCAACACCCTGGCCGAACTGGCAAAGAAGGCCGGCATCGACCCGGCGGGGCTGGAAGCCACGGTGAAGCAGTTCAACGAGTACGCGGTGAAGGGCGTCGATCCCGACTTCAACCGCGGTGGCCGCACCTACGACTTGTACCAGGGCGACGAGGAGGTCAAGCCCAACCCGTGCCTCGCGCCGCTGGAGAAGGCGCCGTTCTATGCCGTGCGCATCTACGCCGCCGAGATCGGCACCTACGCCGGCATCAAGACCAACGCCAATGCGCAGGTGGTGGATGCGGACAACCAGCCGATCCCGGGCCTGTATGCAGCAGGCAACGACCAGGTGAGCGTGTTCGCTGGGGCGTATCCGGGCGCCGGATCAACCCTGGGACCGGCAATGACCTTCGGGTACATCGCGGGGCGGCATGCGGCTGGCGTGCATCGATAGCGGCTGGAGAACCATCGCTGCGTTACTCCTGGCCACCGGACGGCGCACACACCTACCGCGCCATCAACTTCCCGCCGTCGATGCAAATCGTCTGCCCGGTGATGAACCGGGCGCCGGCTGAACAGTAGAAGGCCAGGGCGGGCACGAAGTCGCGGTCGATGTCACCGAGCCTGCCGCCGAGCGGAATGTGGCGGGCGAAACGGGCATCGAGTTCGGCCAGCGCTTGCGGGGAGAGTTCCGAGCGCGTCTTGTCGAACATCAGCGTCCAGATCGCGGGCGCGATGGCGTTCACCGTGACGTTGAAGGCTCCCCATTCCTGCGCGACGGTGCGGGTCCAGGCCAGCACGGCGCCCTTGCTGGCGGCGTAGGCGGCCTTCGCCGGCAGGCCGGTCACGCCGGCGAACGACGCGAAGTTGAGGATGGCGCCGCCGCCCGCTTTCATGGCGGCGAAGGCTGCCTGGTTGGTCAGCACCGTGCCCAGCGCATTGACGGCCATGACGTCGTTCCAGGTGCCGACGGGAAAGTCGTCGGACGGGGTGAAGGGGGCGACGCCGGCGGCATGCACGAGCACGTCCAGTCCGCCCAGGATGGCCGTGGCGGTCTTGAAGGCCTGCTCCACCGAGGCCTTGACCGCGACATCGACGGGCACGAACCCGGCGTTCGATTCGCGAGCCAGCGGCGCGCCGCGTGCCTCGTCGCGGTCGAGCGACACGACCTTCGCCCCCAGCCCCGGAAATGCACGGACCAGGCCGGCCCCCATACTG
>VGIE01000610.1 GCA_016867955.1 Betaproteobacteria bacterium | reverse complement strand
CACACCGCCCACGCCATGCGCCGCTGACGCGCCCGGCGCGCGCGCACCGTCCGCATCGTGGCGTCGACGAACGACGGTGCCGCCGACTCGGCCGGCAACCCGGCCATCAGGCTGGCGAAGGCCTCTTCGGCCGTGGCGTCCAGGCCCTTCTCTTCGGCCTCAAGCCACTCGCGGCACTGGTTGTCGTCGGGGATGAATTCCATGACTCGCACTCCCTCTACGGGCGGTCGCCGGACACGGTTTCAGCCGGAGCCCGGCCCCATCCGGCGGCCGTCATCAACTCGGCCATCTCCTTGCGGGCGCGGAAGAGATTACGTCTTCACCGTGCCCGTGGGGATGCCCATGACCCCGGAGATTTCCTCCACCGGCAGCTCCTCGCGGTAGCGCAGCACCACCACCTCGCGGTACTCGGGCCGCAGGGCGCACATCGCCTTCTCGAGCGCGGCCGTCATGGCCTCGTGCTCGGCGGCGGCATCCGGCGCGCCCAGGCGCACCGGGTCGGCGAAACCCGGGTGCCCGGCCTCCTGCATCTCGTCAAGCGAGAAGGTGGCCACCCGCTTCTTCCGCAGATAGTCGACCGTGACGTTATGGAGAATCTGGAAGAACCAGCTCGAAAACCGCAGTGTCGGGTTGTAGGTCGCGAGCCGGTCGAAGGCCCGGGCAAAGGCCTCCTGGGCAAGATCCTCTGCCAGCGCGCGGTCGCGCACCATGCGCGTGGCCAGATTGATGGCCGGGGAGGCATAGCGCTGCACCAGCGCCCGAGAGGCATCCTCGGACCCCGCCAGGGCCTGCATCGCCAGGTCCGCGTCCGTCGGGGGCGGCGTCATACGCTTGACGCTACCGGTCACCTTCGCACTCTACGGACCCTTTGGGCAACCGGTTTCAGTGAGATTTCCAGGTCGAGGCAACCTGGTGCATAGCCTTGCCGTATTAGATACTTTCAGGTGACAATCTCACGCGTTTCCAACGACTTATCCCGGCAGGCCACCGCTCGCCAGGTAACAAGGAGTGCACTGTGACGACCCAGAATTCGGCTCGTATTCTCTGTTCGGCCCTGGCGATTGCCGGTGTGATGACCGCCGCGGCGGCCCAGACGCAGACCCAGAAAGCGGGGGGCAACGTGAAGTCCTTCTATGACCTGAAGACCGAAACGCTCGACGGCAAGCCGGCCGATCTGGCCACCTACAAAGGCAAGGTGGCGCTGGTCGTGAACGTGGCCAGCAAGTGCGGCTACACGCCGCAGTATGAGGGCCTTGAGAAGCTGTACCGGGAGATGAAGGGCAAGGGCGTGGCCCTGCTCGGCTTCCCCAGCAACGACTTCGGCGGCCAGGAGCCCGGCAGCGCCGAAGAGATTGCCGCCTTCTGCAAGAACACCTACGACGTCACCTTCCCGCTCTTCTCCAAGGTGCAGACCAAGCCCGGCGACAAGCAGAGCCCCATCTACAGCTACCTCGGCAAGGCCAGTGGCAACCTGCCCGCCTGGAACTTCAGCAAGTACGTGATCGACAAGAACGGCAACGTGGTCGCCTTCTTCCCGAGCAAGACCACGCCCGACGCGCCCGAACTCAAGGCCGCGCTCGAGAAGGCGCTCGCCGCCAAGTAAGACCCGCACCCTCAGGACCGCGGGCCGGAAGGCCCGCGGTCCCTCCCGCCCGCCGGCGTCAGGTACTATCTCCACCCATGTGGATCCTCCGTACCGTCGGCCAGCCTTCCGAAACCACGTTCCGCATCCTTCCGTCGAGCATCAAGACCATCGGCCGCGCCACAGGGGCAGACTTCATCCTGGATGAAGCGCTCATCTCGCGCGTGCACTGCCA
>VGIE01000609.1 GCA_016867955.1 Betaproteobacteria bacterium | reverse complement strand
TTTTCATGCGCCGCCTCATCATCACCGGCTCGACGATGCGCCCGCGCAGCACCGCGTTCAAGGCCGCCATCGCAACCCGCCTGCGCGAGCGCATCTGGCCGCTGCTGGAATCCGGCGCCATCAGACCGGTGATCTATCGGAGCTTTCCGCTGGCGCAGGCTGCCGATGCCCACGCGCTGATGGAATCCAGCGCGCACATCGGCAAGATCATGCTCGCGCCCTGAACCGCTGCCCGCGCCGGCCTGGCGGCAGCCTGCCGGCCCGAGGGACCGTCACAGGATCAGATAGTCCTCGGTGCCGCCGTTCAGCTTGCGCAGGCTGGCAAGGTAATGATCGCCGGGCAGGTCGTGGCGCTCGCCCAACGCATCGGCGCGGGTGCGCAGTTCCTTCCAGCTCACGCGCGAGGGACCGCCGCGAAAGGCCATGGCAATCATGTTCACGCCGTCGGCGGCCTGCAACAGGATGGCTTCTCGCCCAAAGGCAGCCCCCATGCAGGCGATGCGCCGGTCCAGCCGATTGTCGTCGGCCATGAAGTTCTGCACCAGCACGCCGGGCTCGGTCAGCGCCGCGCGCGCCGCGGCATAGAAGGACTCGGTGCACAGGGCCGGCACCTGGTCGCCATCCTCGAAAGCGTCCAGCAGGATGACGTCGGCGCTCGCAGGGTGCGCCGGCACCCAGTTGCCGCCATCCTCGAGCACCACCGAGAGGTGCGCGTCGTCGGCCGGGAAATCGAAATGGCGGCGCGCCGCCGCCACCACTTCCCGGCTGACGTCGAGCGCAATCACCTGCGCCCGCGGATGCGCCTGGTGCAGGAAGCGCGCCATCGAGCCGCCGCCCAGGCCGATCATGAGCACCCGGGTCGGCTTCGGGTGGAACAGCAGGAAGCCCATCATGACGCGCGTGTAATGAAGCTCCAGCCGGTCCGGGGTCGACAGCCGCATGGCGCTCTGGACGGCGTCGCCACCGATATGCAGGAAGCGCACGCCACCCTCCTCGCTGACGGCAACGGCGGCCTGCTTGCCGGTCGGCCAGCGCCTGGGACGTTTCAGCATGGCTAAGCCGGGGCCGCGCAGGGGCATTGGCCGGTGCGGGTGCCCGCCTGACAACGGCCCGCCCAGGTGCCCGCGTAGAATCGGGCGCGCGGCAGGTCATCGCCCCGCCCCATTGCGCGGCGTCCCGGCGACCGGGCTGCCGCTATCACTGATTGATCGACCGGAGTCATTCCGCCATGTCCTGTCTGCGCCGTTGCGCGCTATTCCTCTTCTGCCTGCTGTTGCTCGGCGCCGCCGCGCTGGCGGGTACCGCCTGGTTTGCTTCCGACTGGCTGGTGCGCGCAGATCCGCCGGTGCGCTCCAATGCCATCGTGGTGCTGTCGGGCGACTTTCAGCGCGTCTTCCATGGCGCGCAACTTTACCGCATGGGAATGGCACCGCAGGTGATCATCACCGCCCCGCGCCGCGAGGCCGGTTACCGCAAACTCGACGAGATCGGCGTGCCCTCGCCCCGCCAGGAACAACTGTCCCGCGACGCGCTGGTCAGGCTGGGGGTGCCCGACAGCGCCATCCGCACAGTGGGCAACGAGCTGCACAGCACGGCCGCCGAGGCTGCGGTCATCCGCGATGCGCTTGCGCCCGGCAGCACACTTCTCATCGTCACCTCGCCCTATCACACGCGGCGCGCCGGCCTGGTATTCGCCGAGCGCTTCCCTGCCCCCGGCATTCGCATGCTGCCCGATCCCGGCGAACCGCTGCCGCGCCGCTGGTGGACCGACCAGGACGCCGCGCGCAAAGTGCTGATGGAATTCGCCAAGACGCTCTTTTTCCTGGC
>VGIE01000608.1 GCA_016867955.1 Betaproteobacteria bacterium | reverse complement strand
TTCTTCGAAGGTGTCGCAGTTCGGGGCGCGGGAATGATTGATCCGGCGCGCCGTGTTTCCTTCGCACCCCCATCGATATTGCGATCATGCTCGACGCGAAAACGAAGGTGTGGTTGATTCCGCTCATGTTTTCCGGATATCGCCGCTCGATTTCGCGCTCCGACACAATCTCGCCCTTGTACTCCACGACCGTTTCGTCCTCGCGAATCAGCCGGCGGGCAATGACGCCCCTGCCGTGGATTGCGGACCGTCGCACCACAGATCGAGCGCCGCGCCGCCGCTGCAGGGACTTATTTTTCACATTCAAAATCGGGGATCGTCGCCGCGCAGTCGTGAAACCGCAAGGCTTGTGTAAGAAGCGCGGCTTGAAATACATTGACGCCATGCTTCGATTCCTTCTCGGCCTTGCCATCGTTGCGAGCCCGCTGGCGCTGTCGTCGTATGCCGCGATGGCGACGACGGACGCAAAGAAGCCCGCGAAGGGCCGCGCCCACGGGGCAATTGCCGGGTATGCCGAGACAGGACGCGTCGGCTACAGCTACGATTTTCCGAACGCCCGTGCCGCCAATGTAGCCGCCCTGAATGAGTGCGCGCACCAGCGTTGCGAAGTCATGATCAGCATCGCCAACGAATGTGGCGCGATTGCCAAGGGCCCGAAGGGGCACGCAGCGAAGAAGGGCAGCACCCAGGCCGAAGCCGAGACGCGCGCCTTGAACGCCTGCGGCAAGGACTGCCGCCCCGTCGCGTGGGCCCGCACTCGCTGATCAGCGAGTACGAACGCCGCCGGAAAAACGGGAACGGTTACTGACAGAGTCCTGCAGCTCGGCAGGCCCACCCCGGCCCTGTCTACCGCAACTCAGCCCGCGGCAACGGTCCCCGCAGTAGCTTCTCTCGAAGCACGCTTGCGTTCATGTTCCAGCAAGTGACGCTTGCGAACACGAATACTCTTGGGCGTGATCTCCACCAGTTCGTCATCGGCAATGAACTCGACAGCCTTCTCCAGCGTCAGCTCCACGGGAGGTACCAGACGCACGGCCTCATCGGTGCCTGAGGCGCGCACGTTGGTCAGCTGCTTGCCCTTTATGGGGTTGACCACAAGATCGTTGTCCCGCGCGTGGATGCCGATCACCATGCCTTCGTACAGCACATCGCCTGGAGAAACGAACATCCGCCCGCGCTCCTGCAGCTTCCACAGCGCATAAGCAACGGCCACGCCATTGTCCTGGCTGATCAGAACACCATTGCGACGCTCTTCCATGTTGCCCTTCATCGGCCCGTAGTCATCGAAGATATGGCTGGCCAGCCCGGTTCCCCGGGTCAGGGTCAGGAACTCGGCCTGGAATCCGATCAGGCCCCTGGCCGGAATCCGGTACTCGAGCCTCACCCGTCCCTTGGCATCCGACTGCATGTCCCTCAGGTCGCCCTTGCGGCGCCCCAGCTCTTCCATGACGCCGCCCTGATGCGCCTCCTCGACGTCCACGGTCAGCAATTCGTAGGGCTCCTGCTTCTCGCCGTTGAGTTCTCTCATGACCACCCTCGGGCGGCCGACCGCCATTTCGTAGCCTTCGCGACGCATGTTTTCCAGCAGGATGGTCAGGTGCAGTTCGCCCCGCCCCGACACGATGAAGGTGTCCGAATCCGCGGTGAACTCCACGCGTAGCGCGACATTGCTCTTGACTTCCCGTTCCAGCCGCTCGCGCAATTGACGGCTGGTGACAAATTTGCCCTCCCGGCCGGCCAGGGGCGAGCTGTTGACCATGAAATTCATGGTCAATGTCGGCTCATCCACCCTGAGCAGCGGCAGCGCGTCGAGGTGTTCCGGATGGCA
>VGIE01000607.1 GCA_016867955.1 Betaproteobacteria bacterium | reverse complement strand
CGTTGTTGGAGTCGCCGATCCACGCCACCGTCCGGCCCTGGATGCCGCCACGGTGCTCGATGAAGGTGTAGATGTCGGCAAGGATCTGGCAGGGGTGGTACTCGTTGGTGAGGCCGTTGATGACCGGCACCCGCGAATGCCCGGCGAAGCGCTCGATGATGCCCTGCTCGAAGGTGCGGATCATGACGACGTCGCACATGCGCGATATAACCTGGGCGGCATCCTCCACCGCCTCGCCGCGGCCGAGCTGCGAGTCGCGGGTGTTGAGGTAGATGGCCGCGCCGCCCAGCTGGTGCATGCCCGCCTCGAAGGACAGGCGCGTGCGCGTCGACTGCTTCTCGAAGATCATCACCAGCGTGCGGTCCTCGAGCGGCCAGTAGCGCTGGTAGCGCTTGAAACGCTCCTTGATCCAGCGCGTGCGCGCGAACAGGTACGCATACTCGTCGCGGGTGAAATCCTTGAACTGGAGGTAGTGCCGGGTCTGCATGACTGCACCTTAGCCCTTCGCCGACTTGACCTCGCAAGGTTTTGCGAGGATTGCATGCACCAGCGGGGCGAGGCGCGTGACGATTTCGCGCGCCTCGGCATCGCTGATGATCAGCGACGGGACGATGCGGATGACGTTGTCCGTGGTGACGTTGATCAGCAGCCCGACATCCAGCGCCTGGGCCATCAGCTCATAGCAAGGCCGGTCGAGCTCCATGCCGATCATGAGCCCCCGGCCGCGGATCTCCACCACGCCCTTGTTGCCGGCGAACTCCCGGGCCAGCGCATCGCGAATCACCCGGCCCATCGCCTCGGCGTTCTCGCGCAGCTTTTCCGATTCGACGATCTCGAGCACCGCGAGCGCAGCCGCGCACGCCAGCGGATTTCCGCCGAACGTCGTGCCGTGATTGCCGGGCTTGAAGACCTGCGCCGCGACGCCGCGAGCGAGACATACGCCAATCGGCACGCCGCCGCCCAGCCCCTTGGCCAGCGTCAGCACGTCCGGCAGCACATTGGCGTGCTGGTAGACGAACCAGGGCCCGGTGCGGCCGATGCCGCACTGGACTTCATCGAGCATGAACAGCCAGTTCTGCTGGTTGCAGATGTCCCGCAGGGCGCGCAGGTACTCCACGGTGCTGACGTTGATGCCGCCCTCGCCCTGGATGGGCTCGAGCAGCACCGCGACCACGTTGCGGTTGCTGGCGGCAATCTGGCGCACGCTGGCAATGTCATTCAGCGGCACGCGCACGAACCCCGTCACCAGCGGCTCGAATCCGGCCTGCGCCTTGCGGTTGCCGGTGGCCGACAGCGTGGCCAGCGTGCGGCCATGGAAGGCGTTTTCCATCACGATGATGGCCGGGTTATCGACGCCGCGCTGGTGGCCGTAGAGCCGGGCGAGCTTGATCGCCGCTTCGTTGGCTTCGCAGCCGGAGTTGCAGAAGAAGGCGTTCTCCATCCCGCCCACTGACACCAGCTTGTCGGCAAGCTTTTCCAGTTCGCCGATCTGGAAATAGTTGCTCACGTGAATGAGTCGTGAAACCTGTTCCTGGAGCACCCGGGTGAAGCGCGGGTGCGCATGACCTAGCGTGTTGACCGCAATGCCCGAGAATCCGTCCAGGTACTTCCTGCCCTGGTCATCCCAGAGCCAGACGCCCTCGCCGCGCGTGAAGCGCACCGGCAAGCGGGTGACGGTATTCATCAATGAGTTCATGGCTGCGCGTCCTGAAGTCGGTTACCGAAGGTGCAATGAACCAATGCGGTCGTGGAATGAAAAAAGGCACCGGACCGAATCCCGTGCCACCACGTGCAATAATGCCCAAAATCGCAAGAATAATCCAAACGCGGC
>VGIE01000606.1 GCA_016867955.1 Betaproteobacteria bacterium | reverse complement strand
AGACTTACCAAAACGCGAGCGGCGTCAAGGTCGAGCCGCGCAGCGTCGCCGCGCGGCAGTACTACGAGCGACTGGTGCTGGAAACCGCGTCGGGCACGGGGGCGGACGTGCTGACCGTGAACCCCAACAACATCCGCGAACTGCTGGCGGGCGGTCGCTTGATGCCACTCGACGCGAAGATCGACGCCGCCGGGCTCAGGGACCGGATCGTCCGCGGCGGGTTCGACAGCCTGACGGTGGACGGCGCGACCTATGCAGTCCCAATCACGGGGCGGACGCTCGAGCTGCTCTACAACCGCTGTCAGTTTGAGGAGGCGGGTATCACCGCGCCGCCGAAAACTCCCGAAGAGTTTCTGGACATTGCCAAGCGTCTGACCGTTCTGGGCAGTGATGGGCGTGTCGTCCGGTACGGGGCCAACATGGTCAACGGCAACGAGGACCCGACCTACGAAATGCTGCTGATGTGGTCGCTCGCCTTCGGCGGCAGCTTCTCGGATGGTAAAGGCAACTTCACGCTCGACAGTCCCCCGGTGGTCAAGGCGCTTGATTTCATGAAGGAAGTCTACGATTCGGGCGCTGTGGCGAAGGGCATGATGGAAAGCGACCTTCGTGCGTTGTTCGCAACCGGGGGAGCAGCGATGACGATCGATGGCTCGTGGCAGTTCCCGTTCATCAAGGAAAACAACGCCAAGGACTTCGCCTGCTTTGCCGCAGCCCCGGTCCCTTGGGATGGCCCCTCCACCGGCGGCGTCAACATGGCACTCGCCGTAAACGCGAAGGCCGCAGACCCCGAAGCCGCCTTTGCCTTCATCGCAACGTCCGCGACAGCCGAGATGCAGGGCCGCTTCAGCGACTTCTCAGCCTTCATACCTTACGGCGTGAACGCGCTCACGGACGAACAGCGAGCCGCCAAGCCCTATCTCAAACCCTTCCTCGACTCCATCGGCGATGCCCACCCGATCTTTATTCCCGGCCACCAGGACGACTTCAACGCGCTCTGGCCCATCGTGGTTGATGCCGTGACGCGGACACTCGTCGACGGGGTTCCGGCAGCGGATTCGCTCGGGCAGGCGCAATCCAAAGCCGTTGCATGCTGCGCGAACTGACCAGATGATCGAGTCGCGTTCGCGTCGCCAGGCCACGCCTGGAAGGATCGGACGCGGCTGGATCTGGTTGGCAGACGGGCCAGGCTTTCTGCTCCTGATGCTTTTCCCGTCGCTGATCGTACTCGGGATGGTCATCGGCTTGCCGATTCTGCGCGCAATCGAGATGAGCTTCGACACCCTGAACCTGCGCCGACCTTCGAACAACGGAGAAATCGGGCTGCACAACTACATGCGGCTGCTCACCGACCAGCGGGTATGGAGTGGGCTTGGCCTCTCGGCGCTCTACATGATGGGTTCAGTGGCGGGATCAGTTGGGATCGCGCTGGGCGCGGCACTGCTCACCCGGCGCGTGGCCCGCGGCCAGGCACTGGTGCGACTGACCTTTCTCATCCCATGGACGGTTCCCGCCGTGGTCACGGCACTCGTTTGGGGCGTCATGTATGACGGCAACTTCGGGGTGGTGAACCGAATTCTCGACTGGGCCGGTCTCGGGCCCGGCGCGAACTGGCTGATCGATCGCAGGACCGTGATCTGGGCCCTGCTCGCGGCACAGGTCTGGAACGAGTTTCCCATGTCCTTCGTGTTCCTCCTGGCAGGTCTGATGGCCATCCCGAACGAGTTCTACGAGGCGGCGCGGATCGACCGCGCCGGGCCCTGGTCACAGTTCCGCTTCGTGACCCTGCCGCAGCTCCGCCCCGTACTCGCAATCACTGTCGTTATGAGCA
>VGIE01000605.1 GCA_016867955.1 Betaproteobacteria bacterium | reverse complement strand
GAGAACAACCGGCTCATGAGCCGGTTGTTCTCGAAGTACACGACGACGCGCCGCTTTTCCACTTCCTGCTTGTTCTCCGGCTGGCGGAGAAAGACATAGTCCCAGCGATCGACGCGAAAGGGATCGACGACCAGCGGCGTGCCCAGGATGAAACGCACCTGCTCCCTGGTCATGCCCGGGGTCAATTTCGAGACCATCTCCTGGTCGACCATGTTGCCCTGCTGGATCTCCATCCGGTACGGGGTCGCTCTGGGAACGTACGCGCATGCCGACAGGGCGAGCAGCACCAGTGCCGCCACCACCGGCCGCGACCTGTAGACGAGCCGAAAGTGCTTGATTGACATGGCGGAAGCGGCGTCCCTGTGGCGCGAAAAGCCGTTATGATAACGGAATACGCGTGCTGCTCCCCCCGGCACGCGGGCCACCGGCGTGCCGCGGCCGTCTGCTCCTGCACCGCATTGCGGGTTGGGCAGGGCGAGCTGACAAATGACCTCGAACACACACAACCTCAAGAGCATCGGACTCAAGGCAACCGGCCCGCGGCTGCGCATCCTCAAGTTGTTCGAGGAAACCGAAGTCCGCCACCTCGCCGCCGAGGATGTCTATCGCGCCCTGACGAACGACGGCATGGACATCGGCCTGGCGACCGTCTACCGCGTGCTCACCCAGTTCGAGCAGGCGGGAATACTGAAACGCCACCATTTCGAAGCCGACAAGGCGGTATTCGAACTCAACGAAGGCACGCATCACGACCACCTCGTTTGCATGCAGTGCGGGCGCGTGGAGGAATTCCACGACGCGGAGATCGAAAAGCGCCAGCAGCGCATCGCAAAGGAGCGCGGCTTTTCCATCCACCAGCATGCGCTGGCCATCTACGCCGACTGCATCAAGCCCGACTGCCCGAACCGCAAGCGCGCCGACCCGGCCTGAATCCCGGGCCGCGCCCCTTCGTCCGGCAGGCCCGCCGGCGCCAGCCGGACCCCTCGCCGCTATGCCTGATACTTGAACGAGAGCAGCACCCGCGTCCGGAAGAAGGTCACCTTGCCGTCCTCGACCGTCATGTCCTGCTTGACGACTTCCGCCACGCGCAGGTCGCGCAGCGATTTCGATGCCGTCTGCACGGCGATGCGCGCCGCATCCTCCCAAGAGTTCTTGCTGGTGCCGACCACTTCCACGATCTTGTACACACTCCCGTTCTTGCTGGCCATGGAAACCGCCTCGAAGAGCACGCCCCGTGAGCAGGACGCCGGTTCATAATACGCCGAGGGCAGCCGGGCGGCTTGCGGATTCAACCCGGAAAGGAAGCGACATGGAGATCATCCTCTGGCGTCATGCCGAAGCCGAGGACGCCCCGCTGGGGGGCAGCGATGCGGCGCGCGCGCTCACCAAGCGCGGGCATAAGCAGGCGGAGAAAATGGGCCGCTGGCTGCGCGAACGGCTGCCGGATAATTGCCGGGTGCTGGCCTCCCCCTCGGTGCGGACCCAACAGACCGTGACGCACCTCGAGCGCGCGTTCCAAACCGAGAACGTGCTGGCGCCGGGGGCGGCCCCCGAAGCCGTCATGCTGGCCGTCGGATGGCCACGCGCCGGCGGCTTCGTGCTGGTGGTCGGGCATCAACCGACCCTCGGGCGCTTGGCCGCGCAGCTGCTCAGCGGTCACGCCACCGACTGGAGCATCAAGAAGGGCGCAGTCGTCTGGATTGCGCGGCGCGCCGACAGCGGTCGCGGCTGCACGCTGCGCGCCGCGCTCACTCCCGACCTGCTCTAGCTTCCGCTAATTATCGTCGCTGGAGCCGTGTTCCAGCGCAAACAGCCCACAGGACGACCGCCCATGTTT
>VGIE01000604.1 GCA_016867955.1 Betaproteobacteria bacterium | reverse complement strand
GCGGCGTCGGCGCGCCGCGAGAGCCGCGGCGCGCACCAGCGCGAGGACTTTCCCGGCATGCTGCCCGCGTGGCAGCTCAACCAGGTGGTGGCGATGAAAGCAGGCGCGCCGGCCTACCGGCAGGTGCCGGTGCCCGGCCACCCGGCGAAGCAGGCCGCATGAAGGCGCGGTTGCACGTGCAGCGCGGGGGCGGCGGCGGCAAGCCGCAGGTGGAGGTCTTCGAGGTGCCGTTCGAGCCCGGCCAGTCGGTGCTGGACGGCCTGCGCTGGATCCGCGCCCATCGCGACCCCGCGCTCGCGTTCCGCTACTCCTGCATCAACGCCAACGCGTGCAAGGAATGCATGATGGAGATCGACGGCAAGGTGGTCTATGCCTGCACCGCGCGCCTTGCCGAGGCCGACATGCACCTTGCGCCGCTGGGCAACAAGACGCTGGTGCGCGACCTCGTCTCCGAGATCGCGCCGCCCGACGAGCGGCTGGTACGCGACGACGACTGAACGGCGGCGCTAAAGGGCGCGGCGGCAGATCGCCACGGTGTCGAGCTTCATGCGCTCGCGCACCGGCAGCGCCGACACCGCCACGCAGGTGCGTGCAGGCTTGTGCGGCGCGAAGCGCTTTTCGTACACCGCATTGACCCGCGGGTAGTCCTGCATGTCGGTGAGGTAGAGCACGACTTTCAACACGTCCTGCAGGCTGCAGCCGGCCGCGGCCAGGATGCGCTCGGTGTTGGTGATCGCCTGCTCGGTCTGCGCGATCACGTCGTCCGAGACCACCTGCCCGGTGGCGGGGTCCAGCCCGCCCATGCCGGAGGAGAACACCCACTCGCCGACCGAGCTCGCATGGGAGAAGGGCCCGGGCGGATTGGGCGCGTCCGGCGCGGTGTGAAGCTTGATTTCCGGCATTTTCGTTGTCCTCTTAAGGTCGCGTTTTACGCTCAGGGTTTCGATTCGTGCTCAGGCCGCGAGGGCCACGCCCTGCCCCTTCAGCCATGCGCGCAGGCTGGCTGCGGTGGAGAATCCTGCGATGCGGTCGGCCAGCTGCCCGCCACGGAACAGCAGCGTGGTGGGCAGCGCGCGGATCTCGAAGCGCCCGGAGACCTCTGCCAGCGCCTCGGCATCCACCTTCGCGGAGGCGAGCGACGCTCCGGCTTCAGCCACCACCGCATCGAGCATCGGCGCGAGCTGCCGGCAGATCATGCACTTGGGGCCCGTGAAGGTCACCAGCAGCGGCAGCGGCCCGGCGATCAGCGCATCCAGCTCGGCCATCGAGCGCACATGCGCGAGCGGCGCGCGGCTCATCGCTCCGCCGCCCAGGCCTCGCCGCGCTCCTTGAGGTAGCCGCCGAGGAAGTCGTCCGCCCCGACGTTCAGCGCGCCGTTGATCAGGTTGAAGGCGTTGCCGGTATTCACGGTCTCAAGGGCCTCGACGATCTCGCCGTCGGTTGCGCCCGCGGCGCGCAGCGGCGCGAAGTCGTCCGGCGTGATGCCGTGCGGATCGCCATTGGCCTTGAGCGCGTACTCGAACAACGCCTGTTCCCTGGCCGAGAGGCCGATCCCCTGCGGATCGAAGCGCAGCGCCGCCTGCACTTCGCTTTCCGTGGCGCCGGCGGCCTTCATCGAGGTGGCGTGAAAGGACACGCAGTAGTCGCAACGGTTGATCTCGGCGAGCGAGGTCATCACCGCTTCCTTGAACTTCACGCTGAGCGTGCCCTGGGTGAGCAGCGCCGACAGCCGGCGGAAGTTCGCCATGCCGATCTCGGGGAACGCCGAATACGCCCGGAACAGGTTCGACACCCGGCCCTTGCCGCGCACGCGCTCCAGTTCGTCGTAGAGCTCCCGG
>VGIE01000603.1 GCA_016867955.1 Betaproteobacteria bacterium | reverse complement strand
CCACGCCCTTGGACTTCAGGAATGCGCGCAGGATCTTATTGGTGGTGCGCGGATAGACGTAGTCGGTGCCGAGCAGCACGAAGCGCTTGGCGGCGCCGCCTTCCTTGCTCATCAGGTACTCGACCGCCGGGATCGCCTGCTGGTTGGGTGCGGCACCGGTGTAGAACACGTTCTTGGACAGTTCCTCGCCCTCGTACTGCACCGGGTAGAACAACAGGCCATTGAGTTCCTCGAACACCGGCAGCACCGACTTGCGCGACACCGAAGTCCAGCAGCCGAAGGTGACGGCCACCTTGTCCTTGGACAGCAGCTGGCGCGCCTTCTCGGCGAACAGCGGCCAGTTGGAAGCCGGATCGACCACCACGGCCTCCAGCTTCTTGCCCAGCACGCCGCCCTTGGCGTTGATCTCGTCGATCGCCATCAGGGTGACATCCTTCAGCACGGTCTCGCTGATGGCCATGGTGCCCGACAGCGAATGCAGCACGCCAACCTTAATGGTGTTCTGCGCCAATGCAGGCTGCAGCGCACCCAAGGTCAGCGCCGATGCAACGGCGGCCCCCACACTCAATGTCTTCAGAAAATGTCGGCGTTTCATCTGGTAGTGCCTCCGTGGTTTGAATGAATCGATGGTCCCCTCCAGCTCGGACATGGCGCAATCCCCTTTCCGGGGCGTGGACCGCCCGTCGGGACGGGCGTTGCACAGGCCGTGCCATGCCGAGCTGGGGCGCTGGCGCGCCGGCATGAAAATCATTGAAAACAGGGTGCTAGGGCGGAAAAATCGTTCCAAACCACGCTGCCTGCCAGCCGGCAATCGCCCAGCCTGACACCACTTTGGTGCATGCCGTCTAAAACGGTGCATCAATGCCGTGCATGGCGGGCAACGGGAGCGCGGCCGCGCCGCGGACCGCCGCTTGCAAGCGCGCGAGCAGGATGGGCGCGAAGAAGCGGGAACGCAATGCTTGGCTGGCGGGGGACTGCCTGGGTCGATTCAGAGACGGCCGAGCACGGCACGCACGCCGCGCAGGAGCGTGTCGGGATCGAAGGGTTTGGTGATGTAGCCGTCGGCGCCGCCGGCCAGCCCGTGCAACACGTCTTCGCGGGTCGCCCTCGCGGTGAGTATGATCACGGGAATGGCCTTCAGCACCGGGTGCTGCCGGATGCGTGCAAGGATGTCGAAGCCGTTGGCATCCGGCAGGATCACGTCGAGCAGCACGGCATCGGGGGAACGGCAGGGTGCGCAGGGCGACGACGATCTCTGCGCGATTGCCTGCCGCGCGCGTCGAGAACCCGGCCTCGGTGAGCAGGAAACGCAGCATGCGCTGCATCTCCGGGTCGTCCTCGACGACGAGCACGGTGGCCGGCGGCGCGTCCTCCAATCGCGCCTTGTCTGCAGCGCGGCGCGCGATGCTGACGTAGTAGCCGTCGAGGCTGAGGGTCCTCGCGCCGGCCTCAGCTTCGGCACCCGCCAGCGCCACGGCGGAAGCCGAGGGCGCGTCGGGCTGGGTGCCGAAGAAGTAGCTGAAATCGATGTTGATTTCCATCACGCCTTGCGCCAGCTCGACGTAGCCGTCACTGGCCAACATCTGCGCCGTGCGGCGCGCGTCGGCCTCCGCGGTTGCGCCCGGCAGCTGGCCGGCCCGCGCAAGCACCTCGCCCAGGTTCAGCTTGCCATCGAAAAGCACCAGCAGTTTCAGCGCCGCCGGCGACAGCCGCGTGCTGCCGGCCTTGAGTTCGTCGCTGCCCTTGTCCGTGGGCACGAAGACGTCCTGCGTGTCGACCTGATCGATACTCATGCGAGCTCCTCCATCCTCCAGTTCGCAGCCGCGCTGCCGGTCATCGG
>VGIE01000602.1 GCA_016867955.1 Betaproteobacteria bacterium | reverse complement strand
AGTTCAGCGACCTGGCGCACCGCTGGTGGGATCCCGAAAGCGAGTTTCGGCCTCTGCACCAGATCAATCCGCTGCGGCTGGACTGGATTGCCAGAACGACAAATCTGCGGGGCGCGACAGCACTGGACGTCGGCTGCGGAGGCGGGATTCTGACCGAAGGACTGGCGCAGCGCGGTGCGCACGCCAAGGGCATCGACCTTTCCGAAAAGGCACTGGCAGTGGCGCGCCTGCACGCACTGGAGACGGGCGCGACCGTGGACTATGAAGCCGTGTCGGCGGAAGACCTGGCGCGCAGGGAGCCTGCCCAGTACGACGTCGTTACCTGCATGGAAATGCTCGAGCATGTTCCGGCGCCGGACAGCACGGTCGCCGCATGCGCAGCGCTGCTTCGGCCGGGCGGCGACATCTTCTTTTCAACGATCAACCGAAACGCCAAGTCCTACTTGTTCGCAATAGTCGGCGCCGAGTACCTGCTCAAGCTGCTCCCCCGCGGCACCCACGACTACGAAAAACTCATCCGGCCGGCCGAACTGGCCCGCTGGTGCCGCAGCGCCGAACTGGAACTGCGTGAACTGATCGGGATGAGCTACAACCCGCTCACGCGAACCTATTCGCTGAGCAAGGACACCAGCGTCAACTATCTGGCTCACGCGATCAGGCGTTGATGGAGACCCCGCTACCGGGCAGATCGGTGAAATCAGTGCTGTTCGACCTGGACGGCACGCTGGCCGACACGGCGCCGGACCTGGCGCGCGCCTTGAACCGCCTGAGGGTCGAACGCGACTGCGAGCCCGTTCCGCTGCCGATCACGCGACCCTATACCTCGAGCGGAGCACGCGGCCTGATCAGCATCGGCTTCGGCATCCTGCCCGGCCACCCCGAGTTCGAGCCGCTCAAGGACCGCTTCCTCGCGCTGTACGAAGCCGAGGTCTGCGTCGATACGCGGCTCTACGATGGCATGCCCGAACTGCTGGCGGCCCTGGAAGAAGGGGCAATCCCCTGGGGCATTGTCACCAACAAGGCCACGCGCTTCACCACGCCCCTGCTCGCCTGGCTCGGCATCGACAAACGCGCGGCCTGCGTCGTCTGCGGCGACACGACGCCGCGCGCCAAGCCGCATCCCGATCCGCTGCTGCACGCCGCGGCGCTGCTCGACCTGCCACCGGCGCAATGCCTGTACGTTGGCGACGACCTGCGCGACATCCAGTCGGCCCGCGCCGCCGGCATGCCAGTGCTCGCCGCCGGCTTCGGTTACCTCGGTGTCGGCAACGGCCCCGCCACCTGGGGCGCTGACGGCATCATTGACGCGCCCATGGACACCTTGAAATACCTGGGCGCAACCCCATCTGTGAGACAATCGACGCGCTTGTAGCCGCAGGATTTTCCTGCCGACGGGCCGCGAACAGAAAACCGGGGGCGACCTGGTTTCGACGTGGGTTGCGAAGCAGCGCAGTGCATACCGAGGACCAGTTCCCTCGTAAATCTACTGGAAACGCTTTAACTGCGAACGACGAACGTTTCGCTCTAGCCGCTTAATACCGGCTAGCTCTGCACCGGCTTGTTCATGGGCCGGGTAGCGCAAGCTACGGCAGAGTCCTTCACATGATCTAGCGCTCTGCAGGGTCACTTTGCAGTCCGCGAATCCCAAGGTGACTCGCCGTTTGCCAGCCTGCCGGTTGGCGTGCAAGCGGTCAAATCAAATAATCTGGCTAAGTATGTAGATCTGGCTGTAGAGAGCTTGCGGACGCGGGTTCGATTCCCGCCGCCTCCACCAATACTCAAAATCCCAACCCTTATCCGGTTGGGATTTTTTTGCCTGTTCCCCCTGAAATGCGTCGTTGCCT
>VGIE01000601.1 GCA_016867955.1 Betaproteobacteria bacterium | reverse complement strand
CGCCCCGTGCGGGTGCCTGATTATCGACCCAAGCGAGGGGGCCGCAGCTCATCGATGGTCGCGCCCCGGGGCAGAAACTGGACGCTGGCGTGTTCAAGGAGGAAGAGGCATAATCCGCACTTCACTATCGTCAAGATTGTTCGCCTTGATGCTGGTTTGTGGCGCCGGCATTTTGGGTGTCTCCCCGGTCGCGGCACAGGACCATCTCTCCAGGCTGATACGGATCGTGGTTGCCAATGCTTCCGGGACGGCGCCGGAAACGCTGGACCGGATCATGGTCGATGAATTGCCAAAGATGCATCGGACAGCAGGTGATCGTGGAAAACCGGCCGGGCGCGAACATGGTTATCGGTTATGAATAGGTCGCCAAAACTGCGCCGGCGGATGGCTACACCATCGCGCCCGTTTACCCGACGGCGCTGGCGACCCTGCCCGGACGAGCGGGCCGCCGTCGGGTGGGCACTGGCGGAAAACCCCTCAAGTGCTCCGAAGGCGGCGCCTTGCAACGTGGACACCAGCACGTAACCGCCAGCGGCCCGGATTGGGAAATTGAAAAGCGGCTGCGGATTGGTCTCGAGGCCAGGGGAAGTGGCGCCCAGCATATCGGCGTAGGCGACAGTGGGGTAGTCCGGCATGAATACATCGTCCGTGCTGGCATCCTTGCTGCCGGTTCCCTGCAGGCCCGCGACGCTCCAGGTGTCATGCATGGTGTAGTCCTTCCGCGGCTCCTGGAAGTACCGCCGTACAGGAGCGCCGCCAGCTTCGGCAGTCACCGTGGCCCCGCGTTGGACCGATTGGCGCGGGTCTGTGCCGCTGGAGAATGGCCAACGCCCGCTCAGGCGGTATCCGCCATCAACGCGTTTGGCATTGGCCGAAGGAAATACACAGGAGGAGCCGACCCCTGTGTCAGCCGAGGGTCCCCAGACCTCGTCCTGCGCGCGATCGGGCCAATGCGCGAGCAGCAAGTGACGGCTGGCGATATTGGCCAACACCCAGGACGAGGAAGCGCATCCGTTGGCAAGTTCGGAGCACACATGAAGAGATTGGCCGGGGCGAGTTCATAGCCTCCGACGCGGCGAGGCTGGACGATGCGGAAAAGGCCCGCCGCGTGCATCTTGCCGACAACTGCGGGCAGGACCTGGCCCGCTTTTTCGGTTTCATTTACAGACGCGGCCAGTTCCGGGATCAGGGCGCGCGCCCACTCGACACCTCTGCATAGGCGTTGCCATGACGCTCCGGTGCATTCAGGACCTGGCCCTCCCTGCGGCATCCACGTTGGCAGGGCGGAAGTTCAATTCCACGGTGATCCCATTGGGATCGGTGATGAAGAGCTGCTTCAGTGACATCTGAGTCACCTCGCGCGCAGTGTAAGCAATCGAATGCGCAGTGAGGTGGGAGCAGAATTGCTCGTAATCGGTTGCTTCGAACGCCACATGGTCGATCGAGCCGCTACCAACCAGGGTGTCGATGTCGCGCTTGCCCAAGTGTTCCTCGAGTTGCGACATCGCTTCGGTATTACTTGGATCGACACCGGAAATGTGCACCACCGGTGTGCCGGGCGGTATCCCGATTTCAGGCCAAGAACGTCGGCGTAGAACTTGATGGTCTCATCCGGTTTCGTCGTACGAATATTGTAATGCTCAAGGCGCAGCTCAGGCATTTCGCACTCCCTCCGCGTTGAACGAGTCTGGAAGACCGAACCTGCGGGTTTCGCGGTTTTTGTAATGGTGTTCTAGGGGGGCCATTGAGTCAAGGCTGGTTTCTCATACCCTCTGTTCCGGTGAGGTTTAACGGTGAAGGCCGTAGGATGAGAGGTGTGGCATATGGACCTGAAGCGCCTTGAATT
>VGIE01000600.1 GCA_016867955.1 Betaproteobacteria bacterium | reverse complement strand
GCGGCCACTGATTCGGTGCTGGCGGTTCTGCCGCTGATGCAGATGATCGAGTACTACTTCGTGGTCACCGCGCATCCTTCCATGCCGTTTCGCGATTTCCAGGGTCTGGTGACCTTCGCGAAGGCCAATCCGGGCAAGCTGAACTTCGCCGGCACCGAGCCGGGTGGCGTGCGCCACTTCCTGCTTGAGCGCATCCACGCCGCCACCGGCATTCGCATGACGAATGTGCCCTACAGGGGCGATACGGCGTCGCTTGCCGATCGCCTGGCGGGCATCGTCGAAATCGGCATCAGCGCCGGCGGCTTCAAGCCGCACATCGACAGTGGCAAGCTCGTTGCCCTCGCCACCACCGGCCCGGCACGCATGCAGGAATTTCCCACGGTACCGACACTGGAGGAATCCGGCTACAAGGGCTTCACACTCACCAGCTGGTTCGGCCTGGTCGCGCCCGCCGGCACGCCGCCCGACATCATGTCGAAGCTGAATGCCGCCCTCAACACCGGGCTGAAATCTCCAGAAGTGATCCGGCTGCTCGCCCAGCAGGGCTTCCTGCCGGTGGGCGGTTCGACCGAGGCCTTCGCGCAGAAGATCCGCGCCGATCTCGCCGCCAATGCCCCGGTGGTGCAGAAGCTCGGGTTGAAGTTCGACTGACGCCCGTGTCGCAAAGCCAGGCCGGCATCGGCTCGTCGGTCGCGTCAGGGCGGCCCGATCCGGACGGCCTTCCCGCATCGCACCGCATCGCCGTCGACTGGCTGCGCCCCGGGCCGCTGATTCCCGATGAGCTGGCGGCGATGCGGCGCTGGTATGCCGAGCATCACGGCGACGGCAATCTCGACCAGGTGCGCTTTCTCACCTTCTGGCTGGATCACGACAGCGCAGTTGCCAAGCATTACCGGCGATTCGTGCAGTCGGCCGTATCCGGCGTGCCGAACACCGTGACGGCGCTGGTCGTGATGCACGCCTACACGGTGCTGGGCTGGGAGTCCGGCGCGCAGTACGAGCTCATTGCCGCGCTCAAGTACGGCGCCAGCCGCAGCCAGGTTCTCGAAGCGCTCGCGTTCGCCTTCATCCACGCCGGCCCCATGGGCATGGGACGCGTGGCGCCGGCCTGCGATGACTACCTCGCGCGCTGGGACGGCAGCGCCGATCAGCCGCCGGCGTGGCCCGCGGGCTGGGCGCCCGACCCGGCACGCCTGAGGAGCGGCATCGACCTGTTGCGCCCGGGCTTGAGCTATGCGGAAGCCCAGCGGGTGCTCGACTGGTACGCGCAGAACCAGGGCGAAGTGCCCGACCATGCCCGCTTCCTCGCACGCTGGAATCCCGACGGGCTGAAGGCCTTCCGCAACCGCCTGGAGTCCTGCATCGAGACGCTGCCGCTGCAGATCGTCCCGCTGATGCTGTTCCTGGTGGCCGCCCTGCGCGGCGAGGCCGCGGCCATGCGGCGCGCCGCCTTCCAGGCGCGGCACTACGGGGTCCGGCGCGTGCACCTGCTGCCGTTTCTCAGCATTGCGCTGGTGTACGCCGGCGACATCGGCGGCGAGCGCATCACGACGGCGGTATCGCCGCTGCTCGACGACTGGCCAGAGTAGCCCCATGCGCATCGGCATCGTTTCCGACATCCATTGCAACGCCAAGGGCCTGCGCGCGGCGCTTGCTGCCATGGGAACCGTCGACGAACTCATCTGCGCCGGCGACAGCATCCACGAGTACCGCTTTTCCAACGAAGTCGTCGCGCTGCTGCGCGAACGCGGGGCGCACGTCATCCTCGGCAACCATGACGAGGGCTTTCTCGGACCGCACGGCGAGCGCGCGCGCAGCCGCCTGGATCCAGCACGACCAGATGACGTGGCTGGCGG
>VGIE01000599.1 GCA_016867955.1 Betaproteobacteria bacterium | reverse complement strand
ACGCTAGACTTAAAACTCCCACTGCAACTGGATCAGGATTCAACGCAGGTCACATCGTCATGGTTTGCCGAAGAGCCGGACTATAGTGTGGGGCTGGTCCAGCGCGAGGTCTTGCCCGGCATTCTCAGGAGCGCTGGCGCCTCCGTACCCCCAGGTCGCTAGCCCGAACTGCAGCCGGTTGGCGCCTGCTGCCTGGCGATCCTCGTCGCGATCGCCGATATAGGCCGTATGCAGCTGATCCAGCTTGTGCCCGGACAGGATGCGAGCAATCAGATCGGCCTTCCGCGCCAGGGGCGGCTCGAAGAAATCCAGTGCGTAGATGCCCCGGAAATACGGCGTCCAGCCCAGGAATTCGATGATCAGCCGGGTCGGCAGCAGACGCTTGTTGGTGGCGATGTAAAGAGAGTGGGATAGGGCCAGCTCGCGCAGCATTTCGGGCACACCGGTAAACACCCGCGTGAGCTTGTAGCCCTCCATGTCGTAATGCGCCTTGAAGGCATCCGCCAGGGGACGCAGGACGGCGCTGTCGTTGCAGCCCGCCAGCTGCGCCAGGGTGTCCATGAGAGGAGGGCCGATCACATCGGAAGCCAGCGGCCGCACAGGGCTTATCCCGCACCGGGCGAAGGCGCCCGCGAAACTGCCGAGGATGCCCTCCGAGGAGTCGATCAGCGTGCCGTCCAGGTCGAATATCAGGTGCGAAATGTTCTGCATGCCTGTCTATACCTGCCCGGAGGCTCTGGCGAAGTCCGCAGTCTTGCGAATCGATGATTCCAGCGATGTCCAGGCATCCAGACCCAGCTCCGTTCGTGCCCTGCCGATGTCGGGGACGTACCAGTTCCGGGAGAAATTACCGACGCGGTTTCCGCTCTCGCCCAGCACCTGCACGGGCTTGCCGGGGCTGACGGTGTCGCGTACCAGATGGGCTAGGTCGAGGATGCTAACGGCTTGATCGGAGCCGACGTTGTAGACACGTGCATGCCGCCCATTGACCAGCATAGTCAGCAGCCACACTATGAGGTCCGACATGTACAGAAACGAGCGCATGGGGGATCCGTCGCCCTTGACGACGATCGTTTCTGCGAACAGGGCGTCGCGGATGAAGTTGCCGATGGCGTAGTGGATGTCGAGCGGCAGATGCGGACCGACAAAAGAGAAGCAGCGGCCGACGGTGAACTCGAAGCCATGCTTCTGGGCGTAATAGGCGCAAAGAAATTCCGCGCTGCGCTTGGCGATGCCCAGCGCCGAATCGACCTGGGTCGTGTCCGGCGATCCGGGATACTCCTCGAGTATGCGCTGCATGCCAGACGGCGTCGGGCCGTAGGCCACGCCGGAACTGGTGAAGAAGACCTTCTTCGCCCCGCATCGGGCAGCGAATTGCAGCGTGCGCTCCGTTCCGTGCAGCAGGGTGTGGAATTTGCGCAGCTGGTCCTCCCCGTGGCTGGTTTCCCAGGCCGAGGTGGTGGCCATGTGCAATACGTGGGAAAACGACTCGTCTGGAAAGTCGAAACTCATCACGTCTCCACCGATCACGCGGACTGCACCGTCGCCGAAGAACTGCGGGAACTGCCGGCGGAAATTGTCCGGATTGCGGGTCAGCACCGTCGCCTTCAGGTCCGTTCCCAGGGTGCTGTTCGCGCACAGCATGGCCTCCAGCAGCCATCGCCCGAAAAGGCCGGTGCCGCCAGTGATGAAGAGGGACTGCCCGCGCAATGCTTTCCACAGAGGGGCGCTGCGGGCTGCGATGGCGGCCATATCCTCGCTCAGGAGATTCTGATCCGGTTTCATTACTTCTGGATTACGGGCCGTCGATAAGGGAACGATAGGCCTCATGCTGCGGAATGATGTTGGCGGGGCAAT
>VGIE01000598.1 GCA_016867955.1 Betaproteobacteria bacterium | reverse complement strand
TCGCTACGCTATCCGCCCATGCCCTCTGCCCTCATGGCCTCGAGCACTTTCGGTCGCATGCAGCAGCGCCCGGCATACGCGGCGAGCGCCGGCCAGCGGTTCAGGTCCAGGTTGATGAAGCGCGTCCAGCCAAGCATGGTGAACAGGTAGCCGTCGGCAACGCTGAACTGCTCGCCCATGAGGAACGGCTTGCTCTCGAGCGCCTTGGCGAGGTAATCCATGCGCTTTTCGACATTGCGCATGACCACCTTCTTCCACTCCTCGGGCATGTTGGGCGCGAACGCCGAGCCAAAGGTCTTGTGCACTTCGGAAGTGAGGTAGTTGAGCCATTCCTGCAGGCGATAGCGCTCCATGGTGCCGGCCTTCGGGGCAAGGTTCGCTGCGGGCGCGAGGTCGGCGATGTACTGCACGATGGCGGGACCCTCGGTGAGCACCTGGCCGTCGTCCATTTCCAGCGCTGGCACCGAACCCTTGGGATTGACGGCAAGGTAGTCGCGTCCGTCGGCGGTCTTCTTGGCGCGCAGGTCCACTTTCACCAGTTCAAACGGCAGGCCGGCTTCGCGCAGGGCGATGTGTGGGGACAGTGAACAGGCGCCGGGCGAAAAATACAACTTCATGGTGCTCCTCCGGGTGTTGGGTAATTCAGCCTGCGGATTCTTGCATCAAAAAGCGATTGCGGGGGGGGATCGGGTGGCCTGCTTCGGCAGTCTGCTTTCCCCACCTGCCTCGGCGGCCCTCGCGGAGCAGGGCATGCTCTATCCCGTGGCCCCCGCAGGCGCGGCCTTCTCAGCCGGCGCGCGCCATCGCGCCATTGCCGAACAGCGGCGTGAGCACGTTGGCGATGGCGAACCGGCCGTCGCCCAGCAGGGCCTGCGCCGCGGCAGCGGCAGCGAGGAAGGCCGGGTATTCCCAACCGCCGTTGGGGTTGGTGAACAGCCAGCCGTTGCCGGCGTGGACGTAGAGGGCGCCGAGCAGCACCGGAATCAGCGCGGCGGAAACCCAGCGCGACCAGGCGCCGAGAAGGATCAGCGCGCCGCCGACGAGTTCTGCAATCACCACGACATAGGCCAGCGGCCCGGGCAGGCCGACCGATTCGAAGAACTTCACGGTGCCCGGCATGGTGAACACCGCATACTTCAGCAGTGCGTGGGCGATGAACATCAGGCCCAGCGAGACTCTCAGCACGAGGGCGGCGTAGGGGGCGGTGCGGTGGTCGATCATGAAATTCCTCCGTTCGGATGGGGTGGTGGTCAGGGCGATTCGCTTGCGGGACCGCGTGACCGTTGTGGTCGTGGCGGCAACCAATGGGTGGGGATTGTCACCATTTCCTTTAATGGGATAAATACCAAATAAGTAAATTAATTATCCCTATTTACAATATAATTAACGATGGATCAATTGTCCGCAATGCGTGTGTTCGTGCAGGTCGTCGAGACCGGCAGCTTCGCGCGCGCTGCCGAGCGGCTGGACATCTCCACCTCGGCCTGCTCGCGCCAGGTCGCCGACCTCGAGGCGCACCTGGGCGGGCGCCTGCTCAACCGCACCACGCGCAGGCTCAGCCTCACCGAGAGCGGGCGGGCCTTTTACGAGCGCACACTGCAGCTGCTGGCCGACCTCGAGGAGGCTGAACAGCTTGTGGCGCAGTCGACGCAGTCGCCGCGCGGTCTGCTGCACATCACCTGCTCGACGAACTTCGGCATGCGCCAATTGGCGCCGGCCATCGCCGCCTTCATGCACCGCCATCCGCTGCTGAAGTTCGATGTATCGCTGTCGGACCGGATCGTCGACATCGTCGAGGAGGGCTTCGACCTCGCGGTGCGCATCGGCTCGCTCGGGTCCCAGAACCTGGTGGCGCGCAAGCTGGGT
>VGIE01000597.1 GCA_016867955.1 Betaproteobacteria bacterium | reverse complement strand
GTTCTCGCGCGTCACGGTCAGCGATTTTCTGCTGGAAAAGGATCCGCTGTTCGCGCGAATCACCCTGTCCAGCGACGAACTGCGCCTCTACCGGCAGATCTATGAAACCCTGCAGCCGCAGGCGCCGCGCCCCGACCTGGTGGTCTACCTGCAGGCGGCCCCGGAGGTGCTGGTGGAGCGAGTGCGGCGGCGCGCCGAGGACTTCGAGCGCGGGATTTCGGCCGAGTACCTGACCATGCTCGCGGAAAACTACAGCCGCTTCTTCTACCATTACAATGCGGGTCCCGTGCTCATCGTGAATTCGGAGCGGCTGAACTTCGCGCGCGAAGAGCGCGATCTCGACCTGCTCATCGATCGCATCTCCTCGATGAGGGGCGGGCGGGAATTCTTCAACTTTGGTGACTAAGAGGCCATTTCAGAATTGCCGGAATGGCCCCTTGTGCAGGGGAACTTGAGGGGCGTAGCCCCTCAATCGTGAAATGACCACTAGGAGGGCCTGGCGGAATTGCCGTTAGGCGCCCTGGTGTCGGAGAGTGCGAGGGGATGTTTCCCCCCCGCATTGTTTGGCACCCTGACGGCCCGAATCGCGTCGGCGCAAGACTTTTTGAAAGGACGACCCTGTGGCGTACAACCAGGATCTGCGCATGGTACGGCTGACGATCAGCAATCTGGCCAGGATGCGCGCCGACGGAACGCGCATCGCCATGCTTACCTGCTATGACGCCAGCTTTGCCGCGCTGCTCGACTCGGTGGGCATCGACATCCTGCTCATTGGCGATTCCCTCGGCATGGTGCTGCAGGGCCATGACTCCACCCTTCCGGTAACGCTCGAGCAGATGGCCTACCACACCACCGCGGTGGTGCGCGGTTCGACGCGCGCCTTCATCCTCGCCGACATGCCGTTTGGCAGCTACCAGGAGTCGCCGGCCCAGGCGTTTCGCAATGCCGCAGTCTTGCTGGCAGCCGGCGCACAGATGGTGAAGCTGGAAGGTGGCGCCGAATTCGCGGAGACGGTGCGGTTCCTCGTGGCGCGCGGCATCCCGGTGTGCGCGCACGTCGGTCTGCTGCCCCAGTCGGTGCACGCGCTCGGCGGCTACAAGGTGCAGGGCAAGGGCGCCACGGCCGAAGCGAAGCTGCTGGCCGACGCGCACGCCCTGCAGGAAGCCGGCGCCCAGCTGTTGCTCATGGAAGCCATCCCGGCGGCACTTGCTGCGCGTGTCACCGCGGAGATGCGCGTCCCCACCATCGGCATCGGTGCCGGCGCCGGCTGCTCGGGCCAGGTGCTCGTGCTGCATGACATGCTCAATGTCTTCCCAGGCAAGAAGGCGCGCTTCGTGCGCAACTTCATGGAAGGCGCGAAGGACATCGGCGATGCGGTGAAACGCTATCTGGACGCGGTGCGCGACGGCAGCTTCCCCGGCCCCGAACACAGCTTCTGAGAAACCCGGGGTCATCGATCATCACAACCCTTCCGCTGATGAAGCGATCGCTCAAGTTCCCGCTTGGTCCTTCTCTGGCTAGTCTGGCCGAGCTGTCCAGCGACACGACGCGTGTCTCTCCAGGGCGTCACTAGGCGAATCGCATGGACATCGTTCAGCGCATTGCCGACCTGCGCCGCCGGCTCAAGCGGGAATCCACGGTCGCCTTTGTCCCCACCATGGGCAATCTGCATGACGGGCACATTGCGCTGATGCGGCAGGCGCGTGAACACGGCGACTGCGTCGTGGCGAGCATCTTCGTCAACCGGCTGCAGTTCGGGCCCAACGAGGATTTCGACCGTTACCCGCGCACTTTCGAGGCCGACTGCACAAAGCTTCGCGCCTGCGGAGTTGACGTGGTGTTTGCGCCGATGGAAACCGACCTCTACCC
>VGIE01000596.1 GCA_016867955.1 Betaproteobacteria bacterium | reverse complement strand
GGCGCGCTGGCTTCGTTGTTCTATCCGTGGGTGATCGGCACGCTGCTTTGCACGCCCTTCGCCTCCCTGCGCTGAACGCCGCCAGCATCGCCCTTGGCGTGGTTCATGGTGGCGCTCACCGCCATGCTGTCGCTCGCGGGCAACTTCTTCCTGGTGCGCACCTACGTGCACGGCCACGCCGGCCTCATTGCACCCTTTGTCTACCTGCAGCTGGTGTGGGCCATCGTGCTGGCCTGGCTGTTCCTCGGCGACTTCCCGGACGGCTGGTCCATAATCGGCATGGCAACCATGGTCTGCGCCGGCCTCATCCTCGTGCGGCGGAGCACTTTGGCCAGGGGCAGTTGACGGCGGTGGGGCGCGCATGAGCACCCGACTGCAGTATTCGCCGGTGCGAGCGGTGCTCTGCATGGGCGCGGGCACCGCGTTGGTCGCCGGCACGGACATCGTGATGAAGCACCTGTCAGCCGACCATTCGCTGCCGGCCATACTGTGGGTGCGCAACCTGATGATCATGTTGGTGATGTATGGCCTGCTGCGCCACGGCGGCGAGTGGCGTGACGTGCGCACGTCCTGGACGCGCATGCATGTTCTGCGCGGCCTGGCCATGGGCATCGCCCCGATCCTGTACTTCATCGCGCTGATGGACATGCCGGTGGCGGAGCTCACCGCCATCAACCTCACCATGCCGCTGGTCATGGCGCTGCTCGCCGTACCCATGCTGAAGGAGCCGCTCGACCCGCGCCGCATCACCGCCGTCCTGCTCGGCTTCGTCGGCGTGCTCGCCATCACGCGCCCGGGCAGCGACGCGTTCACACCCGCCATGCTGCTCGGGCTGGCGGCTGCCTTCAGCGGCGCAGTCTTCCAGTTGCTGACGCGCAAGGTGGCCGGCGCACAGGGCGCAATGGCTTCGCTGTTCTACCCATGGGCCATTGCCACGGTCATCTGCACGCCCTTCGCGTTCTGGCGCTGGACGCCACCGGTTACGGCATTCGAATGGCTGCTGGTGGCGCTGGTCACGGTCCTTTCCCTCGGCGGCAACACGCTGATGGTGCGCTCCTACCAGTACGGCCCGGCCAGCCTGATTGCGCCCTTCATCTACCTGCATCTGGTCTGGGCCGCCCTCTTCGGCTGGCTGATCTTCAGCGCCTTCCCCGACGGCTGGTCGCTGGCCGGCATGATCATGATTGTGGCCGGCGGCCTGGTGCTGGTGCCGCGGCGCATCCTGTCCCGGACCGACTGAACGGACATGCCCCGGGTGAAGGGAGCTTTCCCCCTGAGTGGCTGATGGTAGTCCTTTCAGGGGCGGTCAGGCGTTCCGTGTTCCCCGCGGCATCAGGGCGCCAGAGAGCACGTAGGCCGGGCGCCGCTCGATCAGGCCGGCGGCGCGAGGCGATCCGGATCGAACACGGCGGGCGCCACGATGGCGCAACCGCCAATGCGCGCCATGCGCCGGGAGAGCCGCAACAGCGCCTTGTCCTTGCTGACGAGGCAGGCCGCGCCACAATGCCAGGCCAGTTCAAGGAACTTCTGGTCGTCGGGGTCCGGGCATCGCGGCAGGCCGGTGATTGCCGCATCCGGCCCCGCCAACGGCACATCCGACAGCGTGCATTGCTGCCGATAGCGCACGAACAGCGCCGCGCGCGAAGTCTGATCCAGTCCGAATTCCGGATAGGCCAGCACGCGCTGCAACTCTTCCAGGCACGCGGCACTGGTCACCGCCTGCACGCGGCCGGAACGGATGGCCGTGTCGATTGCCGCGACGTTTGGATCGCCGAAGTGCAGAAGGTCGAGCACCACGTTAGTGTCGAGCACGATGCGCGGCAGCTCAGGCACGCGGGCGGCCCCCCTCACGCGCGACAGGCGCCGGCG
>VGIE01000595.1 GCA_016867955.1 Betaproteobacteria bacterium | reverse complement strand
CTGTCCGCGAAATCATGGATAGCTGCGTGCCGACGCTGTCGCCCGAGACAGACATCATCAAGGGTGTGAACTTCCTGCTGCAAAAGAAGGTGACCGGCGCCCCGGTGGTCGGCGAAGGCGGCGTGCTGATTGGCATTCTCACGGAATTCGATTGCCTGAAGTTGCTCACGCTGGGCGATGCCGAGCACAACACGCCGCGCGGCAAGGTCAGGGATTTCATGACCTCCCCGGTGCAGACAGTGCCGCCCGACATGGATATCTATTACACGGCGGGGCTGTTCATGAAAGTGCATTTTCGGCGTTTTCCGGTCGTGGAGGACGGGCGCCTGGTCGGCGCCATCACCCGATTCGACATCCTGCGCGCGGTGCAGCGCATGCTGGCGACGGCGTGAACTGCACTTGGGATGGGCGCGGGCGGAGTGAGCCGTTTTGCAACGGCTTTTCCACGGGGCGGAGCCGTGTGAAACACGGCGCGATCAGGCTGCAGGGGAATGGCATGCCGCGATGGAGGCTGCTGCGCGCGGCCGCGCGGATTGCCGCCGTGCCGCCGGCGCTGGCGATTGCCACGGGCGCGCTGGCGCAGTCAGGTCTCGACACGCTGATCAGGGCCGCGAAGTCCGAGGGCCAGGTGCCGCTCTACTCGTCTTCGCCCGACAACCAGACGCGCCACGTGGTGGACACCTTCACCAAGAGGTATGCACCCAAGGTCTCTTTCGTCAGGCTGGGTAGCAATCAGTTGCAGCAGCGCTATGCGGCCGAAGTGGAGGCCGGAAACATCGCGGCGGATCTCCTCTCCAACGCCGGGACGGCTGTTGCATTTGCCGAGGATGGCATCGGCAAGGGCTGGGTGGAGCCCATTTCGAAGCCAGGCATCCCGGTCATCGACAGCGGCGAGTATCCGGCCAGGTACGAAGGTACGACAATGGTCCGACGGCCGCGGTGCAGATCACGCCCTGGCTGATTGTGTACAGCTCCGACAGGGTCAAGCGCGGGGAGGAACCCGAGGACTGGCCGGACATGCTGAACCCGAAGTACGAGGGTCAGATCGTCATTCCCGACTCCAAGGCGCCCGATGCCTATCTGGACGTCTGGGCGGTAACACTGGATAATCACGGCGCGCAATTCTTCAGCCGGCTGATGGCCCGGTCATGTTCCCGTCGTCGGTCGCTCGCGCACTCGATGTGAAGAGCAAGGGCGGGCCGGTGGACTCGGTCGTGCCCCAATGCACCAGCGGCGTGGTGATCTAGGTGATGCTCACCGCACGCGGCAAGGCGATGCATCCGGCCGCGGCGCGTCTGCTGGCCAATTACGTGCTGTCCATGGAGGGCAACAAGGTGTACAACGACGAACCGGGCGGCGTCGCCATGCACGATCAGAGCCGACTTCCGCGCGAATACCAGCCTCCGAAGGCGGGCATCATTGCACGCAAGGACGAGATCTTCCGTCTGCTTTATCTGAAATAGATGAGAGACATGTTCGAGGGCGGCCCGTACAGCTGCGAGAGAGCGCTTGATCCGGCGGGTGCATGCCCCTTCCCGTCGCAGGGCATGCGCCGGAGCGGTTTACGGCGAATCCGGTTGCAGTACCGGTGCCGACGCCTCGTGGCTGTGCTGTTTGCGGGGCTCGGACTAGCGTTGTCGTGGTCGTCCTGGGCGCGCGACGGTGACATCATGGTCAGGGCAGTCAAGACCGGGCCGGTGCTGGTTGTCGATGTCGAGATGTCGGTGAAGGCCACGGCGGCGACGGTATGGGAAGTCATGACTGACTGGGACGAGATGGACAAGTTTATCCCCAGCATGCAGTCCAGCGAGATCGTGTCGCGGGTCGGCAATCGCAGCCGGGTCCGGCAGAAGGGCCGCGTCTTCCTCGGGCCATT
>VGIE01000594.1 GCA_016867955.1 Betaproteobacteria bacterium | reverse complement strand
ACGGCGACATGTTCGGCGAGATGGCGCTCATCGACCGCGGCACCGTGTCCGCGACGGTGGTCGCGACCGGGAACGTGGACGGCTGGTTCGTCGGCCGCGACGACTTCCGCGCCATGGTGGCGAGCCGGGAGGCGAAGGCGCTGGACGTGCAGCGGGCGATTACCCGCATCCTGGCCGACAAGCTGCGCGCGCTGAACGAGCGCATCAAGGAATACCCGGCGGTGGAGGATCATCCGGCGCTCGGGGAAGTTCCGGCGGCCGATCCGCTGGCCGGCGCGCCGCGCTCGCGGCAGGCTTCGTTCGACTGGAAGGCCTTCCTTTCCATCCTGCCGTTCTTCGAGGGCTTCGACGCCCACGAGATGGACGAACTGGCTTCGCTGGGCAAGGTGATCGAGTTGCCGCGCGGCGCGTGGGTGTTCGCCGCCGGCTTGCCCGCGTCCGCGGCTTTTCTCGTGGTGCGGGGGGCGCTGGAAGTATTCACGCGCGGCAGCGGCAGGGAACGGCGCGTCGCCATTGCCGGGCCAGGCGAGCTGGTTGGCTACGTGGCGCTGATCCGGGGCGCGCCGCACGGCGGCAACGTGCGGGTGCGCGAAGCGTGCTGCCTGCTGGAGATCCCGCGCGCGGGGTTCATGGAGGTCTACGAAGGAAGCTCGGGCGCGACGGTGAGCCTGCACCATGCCATCCACCGCAGCCTGATGCGGGCGCTGGGGCGGACCAACACGCAGTTGACCCGGTTGATCAGCCACGCGCGGCTGACGGATGCGACCAAGAAGGCGGAGGAACTGGAAGCGGCGCTGGCGGGGCAGGTGGTGCGGGCCGAGGCTCCGGGGTAATCAGTTCAGCAGCCGCACCGCCACCTGCGGCCGGCCGTTCCTCGCCTCCGCGAACAGCGCTCCGTATTCCGGAAACTCCACCCACGCGGAGGTGTCCCGCGTCAGCGGCTCCGAGGCCACGATGATGGAATCGGCCTTCTCCGCTCCGCCCGCCATGCGCCACTCGCCCTCGTGCAGGGCATAGTCGCTGCCCAAGGTGTACCAGAGCGACAGGTAGGCGAGGTTGGCCTCATGCACCTTCGCCGGGTCCTCGGTGCGGTAGCAGCCGAAATCGAAGCAGTAGCGCACCGCGGCCAGCTGCGTGCCGTTCGTGATGAAGAGATTCACGGATGAGGACAGCGCGATGCCCAGCTTGTCCCTTGCGCGGCGAATGATCGCGAGGGTGTCCTCGATCGCGGCGAACACCTCGGCCTCGGATGAAACGCCGTACGGATCCTTCAGCTGCGACACGAACAGCGCGTAGATCCACTCGCTGTCGGTGGTGCCCTTGATTCTCTGCAGGAACTCGTTCCGGACATCCAGCGCCAGGATCGGCTTCAGCTCATGGATTCCGGCGAGGTCGCCGTTGTGCGCGAGGCACCAGGGCACGCCCTCGAACTGGAACGGGTGCACGTTCTGCAGCGAAATGTCCACGGTGGTGGAGTAGGCGACGCCCCGCACATGCCCCAGCACGCAGCTGGCGCGCACCTTCTCGGCGAGGTTCTTGAGATTGCGGTCGAACACCGGCAGCGAGGGCGAGCCGTAGGCGAAGGGCTTCGCCGGCTCGTGCGACAGCGGCGACCAGGCGCGCAGTCCGAATCTGGCGAGGTTCAGCATGTGCAGCATCTTCGGCATGTAGGACTGCCGGATCAGCGCCGAGTCCGGCTGGAACAGCAGGCTGTCCAGCAGCACCGGCTGGCCGAGGTAGAGGAGGGCGCGGCACATGGCGACGGATTCTCGCCGGAATGCGGCCGCAGCGGTGGCTTGACCGCGAACGGCAATAATGTATACATTAATGTCCGCGCTAATGAATGCATCTACGCCTCCAATGCTGTCCCCGGTCGCCCTG
>VGIE01000593.1 GCA_016867955.1 Betaproteobacteria bacterium | reverse complement strand
ACCAGGCGTTAATTGCAAAGCACCCAGCAGGATGACGTCGCCCTGGCCGTCGTTACGCCGGGCCAATTCGTTGCCGGTTACGAGCTGCGCGTCGGTCGCGCCGAACTGGGCTCCGAACTGGCCGCCCGGCAGGACGAGCTGCACGTGCTGGTGATCGTCGGCAAGAATCAACGCGGCATCACGCTGAACCTCAAGGCGCCGCTGGTGATCGATCTGGCGGCCCGCGTCGGGCGCCAGGTGGTCGCGAGCAGCGAACTGCCGGTGCAGTATGAGCTGTCGTCCGCCCTGAGTCCGCTGCGCCGAGCCGCGTAAGTCGTTTCGATCCAAGCTGAGAGAGTCGCGTATTTCCAGGTACCCACAATTAACCCCCACCCGGCCAGACTGCACGCTGCCCAGCCCAGGCAGCTCGAGCAGCCCTGGCAGAACAACCGGAAGATCGTTCGCCACGCTTCCGGACAACCCCGACCGATGCCGCGCTGAAGTGCGGCTCGCGGTGAAATAGGAAGGAGCCCCGATGCTGGTCTTGTCCAGACAACGCGACGAGAGCATCGTCATTGGCGACAACATCGTCGTCACGATTGTCGACATCCGCGGCGACAAGGTGCGCCTGGGCATCAACGCGCCCACCGAGATCCCGGTCCACCGGCAGGAGATCTACGACGCGATCCAGCGCGAGAATCGCCGCGCAGCGCAGCTCGACCCCAAAGACGCCCGCGGCCTCGGCGGCCCCGCCACCGACGCCAAGCGGCCGACGCCCGGGCAGTAGTTATTATTTGAACCGGCGGACGAGGCCTTCTCGTTCGCACGATGCACGACGTTACTCGCGCCGCCCCCGCCGACCCGCGCGGCTCATGGAAATCAATGCAGGAATTGCCAGCAACAGGATTGCAATCGACGGCGGCTCGGGCACGAGCGTCCACTTGATCGCATAGCCGCGCGTGCCGTCGTAGGCCCAGCCGACGATATCGCCATTCTCGCTAATTCCTATCGCCCTCGAATCTCTGAGGTTGAAGCCCAGACCTTGCAGCATTTCGTGCAGATCGATGGCACTCTCGGACGTTCCATTCCACGCCATCGCACGTTCCCTGCCATTCTGAGTGACAGCGATTCCCACCTGGGTGTCGACCGACGCATCGAACGCCTGCGAACTCAAGTACCCAGCAGGATGCAGATCGACCACACTATCCGCCGTGCCATGCCAAAGTAATGCGTGCGGATTAAGATTGGTGCCGGCTCCCACTTGGCTCGTCTCGCTCATTCCGTGAACCTTGGACCGGCGAAGTCCGGCGGGATGAAGGTCCACGACGCTGTCCGCGGTGCCCTGCCACAAAAGTGCGCGTTCAACGCCTTCTTTTTTTCCGTAGCCTGCCTGCCACTCGCCTTCGACGGCTGTCGCATACGAGGTTTGGAATCCTGAAGGGTGAAGGCTGACGATGCTTTCCGCCGTGCTCCTCCACATGAGTGCGTGACTTGTCCACTCGAGATTTCCCAAAGAATTAATCCCTGCGCCAACCTGCGTGTTGGCTGAGACGCTCTCAGCAATCGAGTTCTGGTAACCAGCTGCGGGATGCAGATCAATCGCGCTCGCCGCAGTGCCGCTCCAAAGCATCGCACGCAATTCCAGTCCTGATTCCATAATGCCCGCGTAGCCCACTTGCTGATTGCCCGAAGTGCCGAACGCTTCAGACGTCGTGAATCCCGCAGGATGCAAGTCCACCAGGCTAGACCCGTTCCATAAGGCAGCATGCCCCCAGCTTCCTAAGCCGGGATTTCCCAGATGGACCAGTAGGGAAACGTTCCCGACACAGTTTGGTCAGTAGTCTAACCGCTGCCCCCCCTCCCCGTGTCTAGCGCGTCGCGATTTTTTGACATTTTTTTCCCGTAT
>VGIE01000592.1 GCA_016867955.1 Betaproteobacteria bacterium | reverse complement strand
GCCATCGTGCTGCGCAGCCCGGCCAGGTTGACCGCGGCGCTCATTGAGGCCGCGCCGCGGCTGAAGGTCATCGCCGCCGCCGGATCCGGTTCCGACTGCATCGACGTGGCGGCAGCGACGGCGCGGCGGATCCCGGTGTGCCACGGCGCAGGCGTCGCGCCGCATGCGGTCGCGGAATACGTGATCGGCGCCATGGTGGCGGCGCATCGCGGCTTCATGGGGCTGCACCAGCGCTTGAACGCCGGCCCGGTGGATTGGGTGAAGGAGCGGATGTCGGCGCTGCGCGGCACGGAACTGACCGGCACCACGCTCGGGATCGTCGGCTTTGGCGCCATCGGACAGACGCTGGCGCGAATGGCGCGCGGCGCGTTCAACATGAAGGTGCTGGCCTACGACCCGCACCTCGCGCCCGGGGTGGCAGCTGACCTGGGTGAGCGCGTTGCCGACCTGAACGCGCTGCTGGCTGCCAGCATGACGGTTTCAGTCAACGTGCCGCTGCTGCCGTCGACGCGCGGCCTGCTGCGCCGCGAGCAGCTGCGCCTCATCGGGCCGGACGGTGTGCTGGTCAATGCGTCGCGCGGCGGTGTGGTGGTGGAGGCGGACCTCGTTGCCGCTCTGCACGCACGCGAGCTGAAAGCGGCGGTCACCGACGTATTCGAATCCGAGCCGCCGACGGCGGAACAGGTGGCAGGGCTGAACGGCGCGCCGGGCCTGCTGCTGACGCCGCATGTGGCCGGTTGCACCGACCAGGCCTTCGCCGGCCTTTCGCGCAACGTGGCCGAAGGCGTGATTGCCGTTCTGGAAGAACGCCGGCCGGAACGCGTCGTCAACCCGGAGGTTCTCTCTCAGAGCGCCCGAGAGAATTGCCGTCCGGCACCCCGGGTCAGGGGAGCGCGAGGGGATGTTTCCCCCCGCATCGTTAGCCACTCCCGGCGACCGGGATTATCCTCCCAGCTTGCGCTCCAGCGACACGCGACCGGCCGGCGTGGTCATGACGATGAGCGTATTGCCCGCTTGCACCAGTTCGCTTTCTCGCGGATTGAACTGCCAGCGCTCGCCGGCGCGCACGGCCATCAGCACATGGTGCTGGTCGCGCAGGCCCAGTTCTCCCAGACTGCAACCGGAAAACGACCCGGGGACATGCACTTCCTCGACGCGCAGGCCGTCTTCCGTACGCCGCATCTCGTCGAGCAAATTGACCACCTGCGGGCGGATCATCGAGGAGGCGATGCGCATGCCGCCGGTGAAGTCCGGCGACACGATGGCATCGGCGCCGACCTTGCGGATCTTCTCGATGTAATTCACTTCATGACAGCGAGCCACCACGCGGGCAGCGGCATTGAGCTGCGTGGCCGAAAGCGTGATGACCAGGTTCTTGGCGTCGTCTCCCGTGACCGCGAAAACGCCCGCCGCCTTGCCGATGCCGGCATTCAGCAGGATGTCATCCTCGCTGGCGTCGCCGTGCAGGTAGAGCGCGTCGGCGTAGCGCTCGCGGTATGCATCGATGTGCGCCTGGTTGGTGTCGATCACCACGTAGGGCCGGTCGGTGACCGAGAGCTCAAGGGCGACATTGCTGCCCACGCGGCCGATGCCGCAGACGATGTAGTGGCCGTTCAGCTTCGAAATGCTCTTCAGCATGTTGCGCCTCCGCAATTCGACATTGACTTCTCCGGCAACCAGGAACATGGTCATCTTGGCCAGCATGAAATAGACGATGCCGATGCCCATCGAACCGATCACCATGGTGAAGATCCGCCCGCTGCTGCCGTCGGCCAGGCTGATGATCTCGCCATAGCCGATGGTGGCGACGGTGATGAAGGTCATGTACAGGCAGTCGAGCAGCAAGTACTTCGGGCCGCCGATGATGCGGTAGCCGATGGTACTGAAG
>VGIE01000591.1 GCA_016867955.1 Betaproteobacteria bacterium | reverse complement strand
CGGTCGATCACGTCCATTTCGTCGTGCAGGTCGGCGACCGGGATGCCGCGCAACATCTCGACGAGCGCCGGATCCGGGCGGGGAATCTTGCGATACACGACGGATTGCGACATGGTGGCATGCTCCTTGGTTGGTCGGGCCCGAGTGGCCGGGATCAGGGTTCGCTGCGCCGGATGCAGGCCCATCGGCACACCGGCGCCGGCGGAGGGTTCAGTGCGGCGCCGGTTCAGACGCGGTTGCCCAGCGCCGCGACAGGCCGGTCGCGTGCCCATTCCCGCGCCTGGTACCCGGCCACGATCCAGGACTGCTCATAGACGGGATCTCGCGGGGCACGGTCGAGGGAATTGATCCACATGCGCAGCAGCAGGCGCTTGTGCCCGCCACCGTCCTCGTACGGGGTGCGCCAGTGGATGGTGGTGTAGTTGTTGAGAAACTGCAGGTCGCCCGGCTGCAGGTCGTGCTCCAGCATCAGGTCGGGATCGTGCGCGAGGCCGGCGACCAGGTCGAGGGCCTCGCGCTGCGCCGCCGACAGCGTGATCCCCGCCTTTGCCGCACCACCCAGGATCAGCCGGCGGTGGAACCAGCCGCGGACGCGGCCGGCATGGCTGCTGAACACCGGCACCGGCTCGCTGGTCTCGTCCAGCCGGCCGGTCGCGCCCTCGCCGCGCAGGTCGTAGCGATAGCCCTCGAACAGCAGTTCCAGCAGGTCCGGGCGCGTGGCGAGGATGCGGTTGTAGATGGCAGGCAGGCTGGCAATGGCGCTCATGCCGCCGCGCAGCGCGCGATCCACGCACAGGAGGACGACGGCATCGCTGTTGTCACAGTGCGCGTCCAGCCCCCTGGCGGTCACGTAGCCGCGCAGGTTGGGGTCGTTGAGGTTTTCCACCTGCAGGTCCTCGATATGCTCCAGCGTCACGCCCTTGACGTTCTGCGGCACGATGCGCCCCAGGTGGCAGCCAATGCCCCAGTAGATGATCTTGATCTCCTCCAGCGTGTATCGCCGCACCGGCAGCCCGCGCAGCAGCACGAAGCCGCGCCCTTCTTCAAGCTCGCGCGCGATGGATGCCAGCCGGCGCGCCATGACCGGCAGCGGGAAGTCCGCCTTGTCGAAGCGCCCCCACGACAGGCCCTTGGGGATCACGGCCCGGCAGGCCTTGTCCAGATCGGCAATTTCGGCGGTGCTGAGCGATTCGATCCACTCTCGATGCTGTCGCATTGCGGATCCAGTCCAGGCGCTGGGGTGGGCTGAGGACATGCGCAAAACGGCCTGCATCGTGAGTTGCCTCCATTGCGCCAGTGCGGGTCGCCGCGCGATGTCCCGTGAGGAACACCGCAGCCCCTCGCGCTGCCGGATTGTATCAGGCGGCCCTGCCCGCGCGGGAAATCAGCTGGCGCCGCCGCGCGCATCCTCCAGGATGAGGTCGGCGCCCTTCTCGGCCATCATGATCACCGGCGCATTGGTATTGCCGGCGGAGATCTCGGGCATCGACGAGGCGTCGATGACGCGCAGGCGGCCGACGCCGCGCACGCGCAGGCTCGTGTCGAGCACCGCCCCCGCATCCACCCCCATGCGGCAGGTGCGCGCCGCGTGCATGGCCGAGCCGCCGCGCGCGCGCAACAAGTCGAACAGCGCCGCATCGGAATCGGCGTTGCCGTCGAACTCGATGGCGCCGCCGTTATAGGGTGCCAGTGCCGGCTGGCGCATGACGCGCAGCAGCTGGCGCAGGCCCTGCAGCATGGAACGACGGTCGAACTCGGTGGCCAGGTAGTTGAAGTGAACCTTTGGTGCCGCCGCCGGATCGGGGCTGCGGATCTCGACCGAGCCCTCGCTCTGCGGGCGGATCTGGCACACGCTCGCCGAGAAGCCGGGGAAGGTGTGCAGCTCGGTGGCGGTGCGGCC
>VGIE01000590.1 GCA_016867955.1 Betaproteobacteria bacterium | reverse complement strand
TCAACGCCGCTGCGCCGCACGCGGATCACAAGAATAGCAGAAAGTACCGATTTTACGGGGCCGTTGATGGTGCCGCCTGACAGGATTGAACTGTCGACCTCACCCTTACCAAGGGTGCGGTGTCGGCTGACAAAGGCCTTAAATCATTGAAGCGGCGCGTCTGATGCCGGTCACTGTCGGCCAACAGTGGACACGGGAAGAGCCCCGCTGGGCGTTATGCGCAGGCGGGGCGCTTCCTTGTCGCCCGACGCCGGGGGCGTGTCAGGTATTGCGCTCACGGGCATGATGTCGGCGCCGTGCCCTGTGTTGATCGCGGTCTTCAGGTGGTTCGGGCAGTGGTGCAGATAGACGCGCGTGACAGTCTCGATCCGGTCGCCGAGCACGCCCGCCACGTCGATCAGGGAGGCGCCCTCCTGCACCGCTCGCGTCGCCCAGGTGTGGCGCAGGACGTGCGGGGTGACGTCCTCCATGCCGGCCTTCTCGACCGTGGTCTCGAAGGTCTTGCGGACAGATCCGTCATGGTCGAGCACATGATCGCCGATCGCCTCTTCCTTGGCGCGCGCCAGAACCGGCCATAGCACCTTCGGGATCGGCACCTTGACCCGTTTCTTCTTCGTCTGCCGGCGGCGGCGGATCCGGCACCGGCGGTACGGGTGCCATTGGTGGCGCTGGTGGCCGTGGCGCGGGTGGTGGTGGCGGCGGAGCGTCCACCAACAGCAACAATTCCGGCGCGGGCGGCGCGGGTGGTGACGGCGCCCTGCGCGTGTCGGGGGTCGTCTGATGGCGCGTAAAGCAGTCTTCGCCAGCAGCAATTGGCCGCAGACCGTCCTGAACATCGCGGCGGGCCACCCCCCCGGCACGGTTACGGTGGACGCCCCTGCCGGTGTCGGCGCCGGATGGACCTACGACGGCAGTTCGTTCTCTGCGCCGGCGCAGGCCGGGCCGCGCATCTGGACCCCGCTGCAGTTCCAGGCCCGGCTCGTCACGGCGGACGAATGGGGCGGCGTCATTGCCGGCGCACGCGCCAGCGATGCGCTGTTCAACTGGATGATGCAGTTCGTCGCCGCCCAGGAAATCAATCTCGACGATCCGCGCACTATCGCAGGCCTCGGCGCGCTGGTCACCGCCGGGCTGCTGACGTCCGCGCGCAAGGACCGGATCCTCTCCGGCCTGCCTCCGGAGTGACCTGGCGCCATGCCTATCAGGTCACGGCCGCTGCATGAACAGGTTCGACTGCAGCGTTATACGCGCAAAGTGCTGCGGGTCAGCCGGCTTGAATGCGACGCCGTGGAACGTGTGATGCTTGCGCACAAAAATCAGAGCCCGATTTGGCGTGAATGCCACCTCGGCCGCCACTTTGAAGTCCTCTGGATCGTGGAAACTGCCGTGCAGATCCACGAACCCGGCCTCAGTGGGCTGGTACAAGATCGTGCCCAGATGATCGCCGGGGTCGCTGCGTACATACAAGATGACCGAGATCAGCTTCGCCGCCGCGTCAGTGTGTGGCCTGAGACCGTAGGCGGCGACATCTCGCACCAGTCGAGTGATTTGCCGGACGTTCATGGCGCGCATATCGAAGCGCGTCATGAACCCTTGCATCGCTGCCTTGATATCGGTCTCCATTTGTGCGTTGACGGCCGCGTGGAGCGCGCTGTCCCGCTTGAAAGCGTCGAAGACCGACAACAGCAGGTCGCTGCGTCTCCAATACTGCGTGTTGGTCCCGTCGTCATGCAGCAATGCTCCGGCATTGTCCGGATCCGGCCCAACCCAGTTGCGCGGCTGCGTCGCCGGCATCCGCGCCCACTCCTCCGGGATTGCGGCCAGCAGCGCATCGAACACCGACGGCGGCAGGAATTCGTCGACCACGAGATGCGGCCACGGCTCGCGCGCGACCGGCGTCTCCCGGAT
>VGIE01000589.1 GCA_016867955.1 Betaproteobacteria bacterium | reverse complement strand
ACGCGGCCATGCACCACGATGCCGCCGCCCACGCCCGTGCCGAGAATCACTCCGAATACGACATCGGCCCCCGCCCCTGCGCCGTCCATCGCCTCGGACAGCGCGAAGCAATTGGCGTCGTTGGCCAGCCGCACCGCGCGCCCGAGGCGCGCCTCCAGGTCCCGCTGGAACGGCCGGCCGATCAGGCAGGTGGAGTTGGCGTTCTTGACCAGCCCCGTTGCCGCCGAGAGGGTGCCCGGCATGCCGATGCCAAGGCGGGCGCCGGCCGCCGCCGCGCCCAGTTCGCGCTCCGCGTCGCCCACCAGGGTCGCGATCTGCGCCACGGTCGCCGCATAGTCGCCCTGCGGCGTGTCGCGGCGCCGGCGCAGCAGTTCGCGCCCGCTGGCATCGATGGCGATGATCTCGGTCTTGGTGCCGCCGAGGTCGATGCCGAAGCGCAGCGGTGACGGCTTCATGGCCGGCGTCCCGCCCGAGATCGCGGATTCCGCTGCAGCGGCATTGCCTCAGATCGCCGCGACGCGCCGCGCGAACGGCATGGCGAAGGTGGTCGGCAACCTGCAGCTCCAGTCGCGCGTCATGCGCCGCTCGCCGATCCGCCACTGGCCGCCCGCGCGGCGCAGCCGGTCGAGGTAGCGCAGGCTCATCACGTCGGCGATGTCACCTGCGGCCTCGCCCATGACGCGCACGGCGATCACGTAGGTTTCCGTCTCGGCCAGATCGCCCTCCAGCCGCTCGATGCGGAAATTGCCCATGAAGTGGGTGCGGCAGCGCGCCGTGTCCTCCTTGAGGTAGGCGAAGGCCGGGCGGAAAATGGCATCCACCACGGCATCGCCGCCCGCTATGGCATCGCGCTCCGGAAGCGCAACGCGCGCGTCGTCCGCGAGGCAGCTGCGCACCTGCACCACGTCGCCGCGGTCGACGGCCTGGAAGTAGCGCGTCATCAGTTCCTGGATGGCGCAGAACTCGCGCGCATAACGATCGTCGATCTGCAATGGCATGGCAAGGCTCCTCGTTGGATGCGGAAGTGAACGTGCAGGCGTAAGTTAATCTACTACAGAACCCGGCCCTGACAGCGGCAGCCTGCGCGCGCAGTGTTGACGGCCACGGGTATAGTGTCCCTTGGCCATTTTTCGCTGCCGGATCTTCTTGCCGTCCGCTGTTCAAGCCCCGCTGCACATCCGAACCCTTCGCGCCCACCGCATGACGGCATGAGTCGTACCATCTCGCTTCCCGCGGCCGAGGTCTCCAGCGATGCCGATGGCACGCCGTACTCGCCGGCCTACGGTGACGTCTACCATTCCGCCGGCGGCGCCACGGCGCAGGCCCGCCATGTGTTCCTCGCCGGCAACTCGCTGCCGCAGCGCTGGCGGGGCCGTGCACGCTTCACGATCCTCGAGACGGGTTTCGGCCTCGGGCTGAATTTCCTCGAGGCCTGGCGCACGCTCGATGACGACCCCGATGCACCCCGGGCGCTGCACTTCGTGTCGGTGGAGAAGCACCCGGCATCGCGCGCAACGCTGGCCGCGCTGCATGCGCGCTGGCCGGAGCATGCCGCGCGCTCGCGCGAGCTGCTGGCCGCCTGGCCGCTGCCGATTGCCGGCTTCCATCGCCTTCATTTTGCCGGCGGCCGCGTCGTGCTGACGCTGCTGCTGGGCGATGCAGGCAGCCTGCTGCCCCAGCTCGAGGCTGGTGTCGATGCCTTCTTTCTCGACGGCTTCGCGCCAGACCGAAACCCGCAATTGTGGTCGCGCGCGATCTTCGCCGAACTGGCGCGACTAGCTGCATCCGACGCCACGCTCGCCACCTGGTCGGCCGCAGCCGTGGTGCGCGAAGGGCTGGCCGCCGCGGGCTTCGCGGTCGCCCGGCGCCCCGGTTTCGGCGGCAAGCGCGACATGCTGGCGGGACATCGCA
>VGIE01000588.1 GCA_016867955.1 Betaproteobacteria bacterium | reverse complement strand
CTGCCGGAACGCCGCTCGCTGGTGTCGGCCTCGCTCACGCTGTTCATCGGCTATGTCGCCTGGCGCTACCTGCATCAGTGGACCGAGGAGCGGCTGCGCGCGGCCGCCGCGGGCATCGGTCCCGAGTCGGATGACGAGGCGGCGGAACCGGCCTCGCGCCTGACCACGGCGCTGCCCATGCTGCGCATCCTCGTCGGCATCACCATCCTCGTCGTCGCGGCGCTGCTGGCGCTGTCGCAGCTTGGCGTGGAGATCACGCCGCTGCTGGCTGGCGCCGGCGTGTTCGGCCTGGCGGTGAGCTTCGGCTCGCAGGCGCTGGTGCGTGACATCGTGTCCGGCGTCTTCTTCATGCTGGATGACGCCTTTCGCGTCGGCGAGTACATAGACACCGGGCGCCTCAAGGGCACCGTGGAACGCATTTCACTAAGGTCGGTGCGCCTGCGCCACCAGAACGGCCAGGTGCACACCATCCCCTATGGCCAGCTCAACGCCATCACCAACTTCAGCCGCGACTGGCAGACGGTGAAGTTCACGCTGCGACTGGCGCGCAACGTCGACCTCGAGCGCGTGCGCAAATGCGCGAAGAAGGTCGGGCTGGAACTGCAGGCCGACCCGGAGTTCGGCAAGGAGCTGATCCTGCCCCTCAAGATGCAGGGCGTCTCCGAGATTGCCGACAATGCCCTGATCGTGCGCTTCAAGTTCACGGTCAAGCCGAGCAACCCGAGCTGGGTGCAGCGCGAATACACCAAGCGCCTGTACCGGGCATTCGCCGCCGAGGGCATCGAATTCGCGTCGGCCGCAATCACCGTGCAGAGCGCGGACGGCCCCGGCGTGCCGCTGTCCCTTGCGGCAGGCGCGGCCGGCGCCGCCGGACCCGCCGAATCCGGCGGCGGATTGCCGGCGCGGGGATCCTGAGCCGGCACATCGCGGGGCCGGCGCGGCCCGCGCCGCCGGAACCACGGCTGGGCCGTTCCACCGCCCCAATTCCCGGATTTTGCAGCGTTTAAGGCCGAAAATCCGTCACGGGAGCAGGTACAATACCGCCCTTTGTGCACCCGGCATGGGCGCGCGCCGCGCCGCGCATCCACTTTGCCACGCCGCCACCGTGGAGCATCCCGATTTTCCGGCAACGCGCTGGCGGAACAGCGTTGTCGATCTGCAGGAAGCGGGCCCGGCCCCGGAACGGCATGGGTCAACAACAGCAATCACCTCAAAGAAGGCAACACCATGGCAAGGCAGAAGCCGCTCCACCAGTACCGCAACATCGGCATCATTGCCCACATCGACGCCGGCAAGACCACGACCACCGAGCGCATCCTGTACTACACGGGCAAGAAGCACCAGATCATCGACGTCCATGACACCAAGGACGGCAAGACCAGCACCACCACCGACTACCTCGAGCAGGAAAAGAAGCGCGGCATCACCATCCAGTCGGCCGCCGTCTCGACCGAGTGGAAAGGCATCCAGATCAACGTGATCGACACGCCGGGCCACGTCGACTTCACCATCGAGGTGAACCGTTCGCTGCGCGTGCTCGACGGCGCCGTAGTGGTGTTCGACGGCGTCGCCGGTGTGGAGCCGCAGACCGAAACGAACTGGCGCCTTGCCAACCAGTACAACGTGCCACGCATGTGCTACATCAACAAGATGGACCGCATGGGCGCCAACTTCGAGAAGGCCATCACCGGCATCAAGGAGCGTCTCGGCGCCAATATCGTGCTGTGTCAGGTGCCGATCGGCAGCCACGACGAGTTCAAGGGCATGGTCGACCTCATCGCCGGCTGCGGCTACGTATGGAAGGAAGAGGACAAGGACTCGCCCTGGGAGACCATCCCCATAGAGGAAATGAAGGGCAGGTACACCTTCGCCTCCACGCGCGACAACCAGTGGATGGACCAGCTGCTCGACCTG
>VGIE01000587.1 GCA_016867955.1 Betaproteobacteria bacterium | reverse complement strand
TTCGATGACGATGCGCGGCTCGACCAACAAGTGCTTGTGCCAGGCCTGCGGCGCATGCGTGTGCTTGCGAAATCCGGCGCGAAGCTCGGCGTGCCCGCGCATCAGCGCGCGGCCCGGCCAGTCGAGTACGGCATCCTCGGTCCAGCAATCGATCCAGGCGTCCTCGTGCCCGTAGTCGAGGCCGTGACCATAGCCGTAGAGGGTGTCGAGGATGGCCTGCTCGTCCTCGAGGTACTGCAGGCGGCGTTCGATGTCGGTCATCTCAGCCCTCCTTGGCGCCGATGGGTTTTTCCTCGCGCGCCGCTTCCTTTTCCACGACGCGCTCGGTGAAGCGCCAGCGCCCGTCCTTGCAGCGCACGAACCGGTCGAGGTAGCGGCCGAAGGCATAGATTTCCGGTGCCGCATTGGAACTCCGGTACGGGTCGAGCCGCCAGAAATAGCTCTGCACCGTTGCCGTGTCGCCGGCGAGCGTGATGCGCGGCTCGGCCAGCATGTGCTTGTGCCAGGCCTGGGGCGCGTGCGTGTGGATGTGGAAGCCCTCGCGGATGCGCGCATGCCCCTTCAGCCCCCCGGGAATCATGCTCCAGCCGAGGAAGGCGTCCTCGGTCCAGCAGTCCAAGAAGCCGTCCTCATCGCCGTAATCCAGGCAATGCCCATAGGCATGCATCGTGCGCAGGATCTCGCGCTTGTCCTCGAGCACCTTCAGCCGCTGTTCCACTGTTGCCATGGCAATTCCTCCCGATATCAGTTCACGCAATTCGCCTCTTGCTAGCGCCCGGCGCCCGATGCACTCGGCGCGCGCCGCGCCTCCTGGTCCGCGTGGCGCTCCATGAAGCGCCACTTGCCGTCGGCACAGCGCACCAGCGTGTCGCGGTAGCGGCCGAAGCTGCGGAACTCCGGCCCGCTCTCGTAGCGGTCGAGGCGCGTATACATGCTCTCCACGGTGGCGCGGTCGCCGTCCACGTTGATGCGCGGCTCGACGAGGAAATGCTTGTGGTACACGGCGGGCGCGTGCGTGTGCCAGCGGAAGCCTTCGCGAATGGCGGCGTGGCCCTTTTGCGCGCCGCGGCTCGCCCAGTGCAGCGTTGCATCCGGATGCCAGCAGTCCATGAAGCCCGCCTCGTCGCCGTAATCGAGGCAATGGGCGTAGGCGTGGAGCGTCTGCTGGATGGCACTCTCATCCTCGAGCAGGCGCAGGCGCTGTTCCAACGTAGGCATGTTCGGCTCCCGGTAGCGGTGGTGAATGCTTCTGGATGGCGCCCGGCGCAGTGGGCGGGGGCGTAAAGCGGCATGGAGGGGTCAGACTGTAGCGTCCTGCTCGATGGCGCGTCAATGTGCGGTGCGCGGCAGGCATGGCTGCCGGCTGCATCCCGCCCGTCAGGCGGTCCGGGGCGCGGGCCAGCCCAAGGGGCATCGCGCCGCCGCCCCCGCAGTGCATAATTGCGCGGTCCGGTCGCGAGCGCCGAGCAAGCGCGTGCCGATCCGGAGAAGGGAAGGCAACGCCCCGGCCGCATTCGAGAAGGCGACTTCCTGACGCAACGCGATCGATACCCGAATTGCTGGGGGGAAGCATCACCATGGCCACCAAGTCTGCCAAGCGCCGCGCAGGCGCAAGGAATACCCGGCCCTACTGGGAGCGAGGCTACTTCTCGCACAGCTACTGGAAGCGCGGCAGGAAGCTGGGCTCCGTGAAGCTGGGCCCCAAGGGTGAATGGGACGGCATCTACCGCTGGCAGGCGGGGCATCATTACGGCGAGGCCAACAGCCTTGCGGCAGCCAAGCGCGCAGTCGAGCAGGCGGTGGATTTCGGCGCCAGCCAGCTGGGGCTGTTCGACGCCGAGGCCTGATCCGGTAATTCGGCAGGGGCCGGCTATGCCAGGCCGCGTGCCACTGCGGATTCGAAGATCTGCCTGGTCTA
>VGIE01000586.1 GCA_016867955.1 Betaproteobacteria bacterium | reverse complement strand
CTCCCCGTCGGCGCGCACGAACTTCATCAGGTTCAGCGACGCCAGGTTGCAGGCGGAGTCATCCAGGAACATGTACTCGGAGCAGGGGTTGCTCGCGTTGATCCGGTCGGTGCCCGGGCAGGTGTGCCAGTCGTTCACCGTCGTGTCGAACTGCATGCCCGGATCGCCGCACACCCAGGTGCCCTCGGCGATGCGGTGCATCAGGTCGCGCGCCCGGTACGTATCCATCACCGCGCCCGTCGTCACCGCGCGCGTCTGCCACTCGCCGTCGTCGAGCACCGCGCGCATGAAGTCGTCGGTCACGCGCACGGAGTTGTTCGAGTTCTGGAAGAAGATCGACCCGTAGGCCACGCCCGTGAACGAGCCGTCGTAGCCGGCGTCGATCAGCGCCCAGGCCTTCTTCTCCTCCTCGACCTTGCAGGTGATGAACTCGAGGATGTCCGGGTGCTCGGCGTTGAGGATGACCATCTTGGCGGCGCGCCGCGTCTTGCCGCCGGACTTGATGACGCCCGCGAACGCGTCGTACCCCTTCATGAAGGACACCGGCCCGCTGGCCGTGCCGCCGCCCGCGAGCAGTTCCCTCGACGAGCGGATCGCCGACAGGTTGCTGCCGGTGCCCGACCCGAACTTGAAGAGCATCCCCTCGGTTCTCGCCAGCGTGAGGATCGAGTCCATCGTGTCGTCGACGGAGTTGATGAAGCAGGCCGAGCACTGCGGGGCCTTCTCGAAGCCGCAGTTGAACCACACCGGGCTGTTGAACGCCGCCTTCTGCTGGACGAGCAGGTGTGCCAGCTCCGCGCTGAACGCGCCGAGAGCCTCGTCCGACGCGAAGTACTTCTGGTCGCGCGCCCACCGCGTGATCGTGTCCACGACGCGGCCGATCAGCTGACGCACGCTCCGCTCACGCTGCGGCGTGCCGATCTGCCCGCGGAAGTACTTCGAGACGACGATGTTGGTGGCCTGCTGCGACCAGGGCTTCGGGATCTCGACGTCACGCTGCTCGAAGACGACCGCGCCCTTCTCGTTCGCGATGACGGCCGCGCGCAGCTCCCATTCGACCTCGTCGAACGGGTCCACGCCGGGCAGCGTGAAAAAGCGCGGGAACTCCAACCCCGGCGCCGACGGCGTGGTCGCCTTCCGGGCGGCACGCGTCGTGGCGTCGAGGCTTCCACTTCCCGACTGCGCCTGCTGACCAGCGCCAGCGGCCTCTCGAGCAGCGCCTCGATCCATGGCCAATCCTCCGAATGGCGACGCCGACCCCGGGCAGCGCGCCCCGAAAACTCGTGATGACGTTGGTGCGCTCAGGCTTTCACAGGCGTGCCGGCGGAGCTGGGAGGACCCGTCGAGCTGTCCAGAGCGTGCAGGCGATGATGCGCCTGTGACATTGGAATGTCAAGCACTTCACCACAAGATGTTGCGACTCTACCGTAGGGCAAACGCAATATCTACGGGGCAGGAGGAGGTTGAAAGCAAATCCCAAAACCCGAAGCCCAAAGCCCAAGCTAAATCCCAGACGCCAAATCCCAAGCTTCCCTGCCTCCACTGTACGGCCTCGGTGGCGGCGGATCGATCGCGTTGGGCTTTGGGAGTTGGGTTTTGGCTTGGGATTTGGATTTCGGGCTTTTGGGACTTCGCCAACGCTGGCGGCGGACCTCGGCGCTTCAGCGCGCCAGGTCCGCGGCCAGCGTGGCCGCCTTGTCCGCCAAGGTCGCGCTGAAGAGCAGGTTCCGGTCGCGCAGGGCCTGCTCCGCCTGCTGGAGGAACCGCCGGGCCTGGTCGAACTGGGCCCGTTCGGCGGCGCCCAGCCGACCGTAGTTCACACGCCCAAGATCCCGGGAGGCGGCGCTCATCCGGTCGCGCACGGCGCGCTCGCGCGCGGCATCGCCGGGCGCGCCGAGCGTGCGCGGCTCCGGCCGACGG
>VGIE01000585.1 GCA_016867955.1 Betaproteobacteria bacterium | reverse complement strand
TCCAGGATGTCCCACACCTCGGGGCGTTCCTTTTCCACCATCCGCTTGGCCGCCTTGATGGTGGTGGCGTGGCCGTATTTTTCCAGCTTGGAGTAGATGAACGGCTTGAACAGTTCGAGCGCCATTTTCTTGGGCAGGCCGCACTGGTGCAGTTTCAGCTCCGGCCCGACCACGATGACCGAACGGCCGGAGTAGTCGACGCGCTTGCCCAGCAGATTCTGGCGGAACCGGCCCTGCTTGCCCTTGAGCATGTCGGACAGCGACTTCAACGGCCGCTTGTTGGCGCCCGTGATCGCTCGGCCACGGCGGCCATTGTCGAACAGCGCGTCCACCGCTTCCTGCAGCATGCGCTTTTCGTTGCGCACAATGATATCGGGCGCGCGCAGTTCGATCAGCCGCTTCAGGCGGTTGTTGCGGTTGATGACCCGGCGATACAGATCGTTCAGGTCACTGGTCGCGAAGCGTCCGCCATCCAGCGGCACCAGCGGGCGCAGTTCGGGCGGGATGACGGGCACCACGTCCATGATCATCCAGTCTGGGCGCGAGCCGGATTCGGCGAAAGCCTCGATCAGCTTGAGCCGCTTGACCAGCTTCTTGCGCTTGGCCTCGGACGTGGTTTCCCGCAATTCACCGCGCAGCTTCACGCGTTCGGCGTCGAGATCGATCTTGCTGAGCAGCTTCTTGATCGCCTCGGCGCCGATCCCGACCTGGAAGTCGTCCTCGCCGAACTCGTCCTGCTTGGCGAGCAACTGGTCCTCGGTCAGCAATTGCAGCAGCTTGAGGTCGGTGGTGCCGGGTTCGAGCACCACGTAGCTTTCGAAATAGAGGATCTTTTCAAGCTCTTTCAGCGTCAGGTCGACCATCAGGCCGATCCGGCTGGGCAGTGACTTGAGGAACCAGATATGCGCGACCGGCGAGGCGAGTTCGATATGGCCCATGCGCTCGCGGCGGACCTTGGCAAGGGTGACCTCGACGCCGCATTTCTCGCAGATGATGCCACGGAACTTCATGCGCTTGTACTTGCCGCACAGGCATTCGTAGTCTTTCACCGGGCCGAAGATGCGGGCGCAGAACAGCCCGTCCCGCTCCGGCTTGAAGGTGCGGTAGTTGATGGTTTCCGGCTTTTTGATCTCGCCATACGACCAGGAGCGGATCTGCTCGGGCGCGGCGATCTGGATCTTGATCTGATCGAAGGTCAACACCTGGCCGGTTTGGCCCAGGATCTTCATCAGTTCGTTCATGCGTACGTGTCCTTAGGTCGGAGTGACGCGTCGTGATCGTGTCTCCGCCGGGGGTTTTCGCCCCCGGGGAGGGTGTGGCTAGGCCGTCCGGTTGTCGAGATCGACGTTCAGGCCGAGCGATTTCAGTTCCTTGACCAGCACATTGAAGCTTTCGGGAATGCCAGCCTCGAAACTGTCCTGCTCGCGCACGATGGCTTCGTAGACCTTGGTGCGGCCGGACACGTCGTCGGATTTCACCGTCAGCATTTCCTGCAACGTATAGGCCGATCCATACGCCTCCAGCGCCCAAACCTCCATTTCGCCGAAGCGCTGGCCACCGAACTGCGCCTTGCCGCCCAGCGGTTGCTGGGTGACCAGGCTGTAGGGGCCGATCGAGCGGGCATGGATCTTGTCGTCGACCAGATGGTGCAGCTTGAGCATATAGATATACCCAACCGTCACCTTCCGCTCGAACGGCTCGCCGGTGCGGCCATCGGTCAGGATCATCTGGCCCGAGGTATCGAGCCCCGCGCGGGTCAGCATGCCCTCGATATCAGACATGCGGGCGCCATCGAAGACCGGTGTGGCGATCGGAATGCCCTTGCGCAGGTTTTCGCACAGCTCAACGAGCTGGTCGGTGTTCAGATGCGCGATCTGCTGGCCGTACACCTCCTCGCCATAGACATCCCGCAGGCGCGCCAGCA